>JANLSY010000066.1:0-9038 GCA_031362665.1 Sphingomonadales bacterium | reverse complement strand
ATTCTGGTCAATAACGCCGGTGCCGCGTGGGGCGCGGACTTTGGCCAGTTTCCCGAGGCCGGGTGGGACCGCGTGATGGACCTCAACGTCAAATCGCTGTTCTTCCTGACGCAGGCGATGCACCCGCAGTTGAAGGCCGCTGCGACCTTCGAACGGCCGGGCAAGGTCATCAACATTGCGTCGATTGACGGGATGAAGATTAACCCGTGGCAGACTTATAGCTACCAGGCGTCGAAAGCTGCAGTGATCCATCTGACACGGCGGCTGGCGGCAGAGCTGGTCAAAGACAATATATTGGTCAGCGGCATTGCTCCGGGCGCATTCCAATCGGATATGAATAAGGCAGCGCGCGATCATGCCGAAGCCGTCGGCAAGGGCATTCCGTTCCCGCGAATTGGCACACCCGAAGACATGGCAGGTCTCGCGATATTCCTCGCGGCGCGCGGCGGAGACTATATTTGCGGCGAAACGATCGCGTGCGACGGCGGCATCGTGAACGCCTCGCTGCCGGGCAATGGCATCGCACCGTAATTTCCTCTCGCTAGCTACATACGAATGCACTCCATGCATTCCGCTACGAAAACGGGCAAAGGTGCATATTATGCAACTAGCCCCGTTTTTTTCGCAATTGCAGCATAAGCAACTGGTGGCTAATTGGGTCTCAACGGCAAGAGATTGCCGAAACGCACTTCAACCGGCCGGGCACTCTCCTCCTCTCTCCCTCGCCCCCGGTTGAATCGAACGGCCCCCATGCACAGCGTGGGGGCCGTATTCGTTTAGGCACGAAACTTGTGCGCCAACTTGTCCACCGTAAACCGCTCTGCCTGTGGATAACTTTACATTTTTGTGTTTGTGCGACTCAGTTTTCATGACAACTTTAAGTCATCGGGCAGGACCGCCACGATGCAAAGCTGAAACGGAAACGGGAAAGCGGAGCGGAATGGTTCTAATGTCAGGTCACCAAATCGGCAGGCAAACCGGTCGCAAGACAGGGAAATGTGGCAGAGGCGGTGGGTACAAAGACAACGATTATCAAGTGCGGCATCACGCAAGTGACGCAACGCCGGATAGGGATACCCACAGTACCAAGGCGAACCAACAAGGCCTTCGGGCCGAGTTGGGGAACCGGACGTCAGAGAGCGGAAAGAATGACCCTCGGGTCAAGGACTTCCAACATCAGACGCAGTGGCCGCTGGTAGCAATACCAGCGGCCATTTTTTTGCTGCGTCCACAGCGTACTTCGGCTAGCCGATGGCAGGCACTGGCAAGCGCCAGGCAACTTATTTTCGTTTTAACAAAAACACCGCGTGCTGGGCGAGCAAATTGGCCATGCTTTCCGTGCGCGGCTTATTACCTGACAGAAACCACTGCCCCTCGATAATCACGCCCCGCTCCTTGAGGAACGCGCGAAAATCGTCGATTGTGACATGGTGGATATTGGGTGTGTCGTACCAACGATGCGGCAATTGCTCAGTCACCGGCATCTGACCACCGAACATGTGCGCAAACCTGATCCGCCATTGAGCGAAATTGGGAAAGGAAACAAATGCCTCACGTCCGATGCGCAGCAAATTGTCCAGCACAACATCGGGCCTCTTGGTGGTCTGTAGTGTCTGGCTAAGGATGGCATAATCGAAGCTGCCATCGGGATAGTCCGCCAGATCGGTATCGGCATCGCCCTGAATCACTGACAGCCCGCGCGAAACTGCAGTCGCAACATCACGCGCATCCAGCTCCAGCCCGCGTGCATCGACCTGCTTATGATCGCGCAACGCTGCCATCAACTGTCCGTCACCGCACCCGACATCGAGGATACGAGAACCGGCGCGCACATTTCTGGCGATGACGGCAAGGTCGGGGCGTAACGCGGTCATTGCGTTTCGCCTGCGCGCAGAAAGCCATCGACAATCCGGTTCATCTCGGGCGCGTCGAGAAGGAAGCTGTCATGGCCAAAAGGGCTGGACAGCTCGACAAAGCTCACAGCAGCACCTGCTGCGTTCAATGCGTGTACGATGCGGCGCGACTCAGATGTCGGGTAAAGCCAGTCGCTGTCGAAACTGATCAGGCAAAACCGTGCTTTCGTAGCTGAAAACGCTTTAGCGAGCACACCGTCATGCGGCTCGGCCAGATCGAAATAATCCATCGCTCGAGTGATGTAGAGATAGGAGTTGGCATCGAACCGGTCCACGAAACTCAGGCCCTGATAGCGGAGATAGCTTTCGACTTGAAAATCGGCATCGAATCCGAAGCTTTTTGCGTCACGGTTCTGCAGGCGGCGACCAAATTTTTCGGTCAGGCCGGCTTCCGACAAATAGGTGATATGCGCGGCCATACGCGCCACAGCCAGACCCGAGGCAGGTGCTTCTCGTCCGTAATAAGCGCCATTGTTCCAGCGTGGGTCCGCCATAATCGCCTGTCGCCCGACCTCGTGAAACGCGATATTCTGCGCTGAATGCCTAGCGGTTGAGGCGATGACGACTGCGGAGCGAATGCGGTCTGGGTAAAAAGCTGCCCAGCTTAATGCCTGCATCCCCCCCATTGAGCCGCCGACCACAGCGGCAAGCGTCTGGATGCCCAGATGGTCGAGCAATATCGCCTGCGCACGAACCATGTCGGGGATGGTGATGACCGGAAATGCCATACCATAAGCACCCCCGGTCGAAGGGTCGATACTGGCAGGTCCCGATGAACCCATGCAGCTTCCCATGACGTTGATACTGATGATGCAATGCCGCGCCGGGTCAATGGGTTTGCCCGGACCTACCATTCGTGTCCACCAACCGTCCTTACCGGTCGATGGATGCGTCGACGCGACATATTGATCGCCGGTCAGTGCATGGCAGATCAGGATTGCGTTGGATTTTTCGGCATTTAGGGACCCGTAGGTTTCGTAAGAGAAATCAATGGGCGCAAACTCGGCGCCGCTGTCGAGCTTTACCGGCCCAAGCAGGCGTATCTTTCTATCCAGTCCGAAACGCTCATCCCCTTGCATCTTGCCTGCCATATCAGCGCAAGCGGCTGAAACAATAGCTTACTTGGATTCCGAGGACTTCGCCGCTATGGCGGCGCGCATGAACGCACCGCAAGCCAAACCCTGGATTAACGCCATCAACGCCTACACCCCCGGCAAAGCCAAGTCGGAAGACGGGCGGGTGCTGATAAAGTTATCGGCCAATGAAAACCCGCTGGGGTGCAGCCAGGATGCGACTGCCGCGCTGGTGGCGGCACGCTTAACCTTGGCGCGCTATCCCGACCCTGCGAGCAATGCGCTACGCGAAGCACTGGGGGCGCATTACGGACTGGAAAGCGACCAGATTGTTTGCGGTACCGGTTCCGACGAACTGCTCAATCTGATCGCGATGGGCTATACAGGGGCTGGCGATGACATCATCTATGTCCGTTACGGATTCTCTGTCTACGACATCGCTGCGCGCAAATGTGCGGCCAATGTCGTGGTCGCACCAGACAAGGATTACGGCACGGACGTCGATGCGCTGCTGGCGCTGGTCACCGGCAAGACGAGGGTGGTTTTCGTGGCTAACCCGAACAACCCGACAGGTACCTATCTCGATGATGCTGAAATGGCGCGTTTGCATGCCGGACTTCCCGCAGATTGCGTGTTGGTGCTCGATCAGGCCTATGGCGAATATCTGGAAGACGATGGCGCCGCCGCCTTCGACCTTGCACGTAAGCACGATAACGTCCTGATCACCCGCACTTTTTCGAAGATTTACGGACTGGCCGCAGAGCGCATTGGCTGGGCTTATGGTCAGCCGGGCTTGATCGCGACGCTTAACCGCATCCGTGCGCCGTTCAATGTGACAGCAGCAGGGCAGGCCGCGGCGATTGCCGCTTTGGCCGATACTGATTTTGTCACCAATAGCCGTGCGCACAATCTGGACTGGCGTAACTGGATGGCGGCGGAGATAGCCGCGCTGTCTAACCACGGCCTACGCGCGGTGCCGTCATGGGCGAATTTCCTGATGGTGATGTTTGACGGGAATGTTTGCGCCGAAACCGCCTATAACGGGCTGATGGACGCAGGCTATATCGTGCGTTGGTTGCCCGGGCAGGGGCTTGGCACCGGCTTGCGTATCACCATTGGCACTGAAGAAGAGAACCGCGGCGTGATGGCCGCGTTGCGTACCATATTGGAAAAGCATAACTAATGCTGCCTTTCTCGCGCGTCACGATCATTGGCCTCGGGCTTATCGGTTCGTCGGTTGCCCGCGCTGTCAAAGCGCAGATGCCCGAGGTGCGCGTTACCGGTCATGACGCCGATGTCGGGGTACGGGCAAGAGCCGTTGCTTTGGGCATTTGCGACGATGTGACTGATACCGCAGGTGCCTCAGTAACTGACGCCGACCTCGTTATATTGTGCGTGCCGGTCGGTGCAATGGGCGAAGTGGCGGCGGAATTTGCCGAAGACCTGCCCGCCGATGCAATTGTCAGCGATGTCGGATCTTGCAAGCAAAGCGTAGCCGACGCGCTCGCCGTCGCCTTGCCGGGCGCGACCATCATTCCAGCGCATCCGGTCGCGGGCACCGAGAAAAGCGGCCCCGATGCTGGCTTTGCAACCTTGTTCAAAGGCCGCTGGTGCATACTGACCCCGCCCGAAAATGCGCCTGAAGTTGCCATCGAACGCCTGCGAACCTTTTGGCAGCGCCTTGGCGCTGATGTCGAAATCATGGACGCGCGTCACCATGATATGGTGCTCGCCGTGACCAGCCATTTGCCGCACCTTATCGCCTATACCATAGTCGGTACCGCCGACGATCTGGAAGGTGTCACCCAAAGCGAGGTTATTAAATATTCTGCCGGTGGCTTCCGCGACTTCACACGCATAGCCGCGTCTGACCCAGTGATGTGGCGCGACGTGTTTTTATCCAACAAGGAAGCCGTTCTGGAGATGCTCCAGCGCTTCTCCGAGGACCTGACGGCACTGCAACGCGCGATCCGGTACGGCAAGGGCGATGAGCTAGAGGCCCTATTCAGTCGCACCCGCGACATCCGCCGCTCGATTGTCGAGCAGGGTCAGGATGACGACGCACCCGACTTCGGGCGTAAGCATTAATCGTTCAGGGCATTCATTGCCTGATGTACCCGCGCCTCGACTTCTGCCCTTGGCAATCCAGCTGGGATTTCCTCACCCACCTTATAGGTAATCACCCCTGCACTGCGGAGCCAGTGGTTGCGCGGCATCAGTCTGCCGCTGTCCACTGCAACCGGTACGACCGGCACATTCAGCATCTTATACAATCCGGCGAAACCTGATTGCAGCGTCGGTGCGTCGCCATGCACCACGCGAGTGCCTTCGGGGAAAATGATAATCGGGCGGCCTTGGGCCAATAACGCACGCGACCGGGTGAGCATGTCACGCAGCGCCCCAGCGCCGCCATCGCGGTCCACGGGAATCATGCCATAGGCTAGCGCTGCTTTGCCCCAGAATGGAATGTCGAACAGTTGCTTTTTTGCAACGACCGATGGCCGGTGAAAGACGCGGGGCATGTCGATGGTTTCGTACATGCTTTCATGCTTGATGGCATAAAGCACGGGCCGGTCCGACATTTCGCCTTCGATACGCACGGTGATCCCCAGCAGCCATTTGGCGCAGAAAAATTGATAACGCGACCAGCCGCGTACCGCCCAGCGCATCAATGCCGGCGAAGTCAGGCTGCCGATGAAGGCGGTTACTGCGTGGAACAGCGAACCGCCAAAGAATATGACGGTAAACAGGGCCGTCCTGATCGCTGATATCACCCTATATCCCCACCAGCGATGCGACCGCGCGTAGCCAGTATTTGTTATATTCTTTGAACAGCGCACGCAGCGAAGGCTGCGTGGCAACTGCGTCGTTGGTCACTGCGACGTTCGAGGGCAAGGCCCGGTCCAGCTCGAACCTCGCGCGGCGCATGTGCCAGTCGTGAGTCACCAACCGCAGCGTCTTGACCTTGTGACTCGCTGCCCAGCGGGCGGTTTCCAGTGCGTTGGACCGGGTATCGACCGATGCAAATCCGAGGTCGATGCAGCAATCGAAGTATTTGGCCGATCCGGGATATTGCGCGGCAAGTTCGGGCGGCTTTACATCGCGGTCCACGCCGGAAATTAGCATCTTCTTCGATTTGCCCGCTTTTAGGATTTCGAGGCCCCGGTCGATGCGATTGGCACCGCCAGTGAGGACGACTACGGCATCGGTTTTGGCCATCGCCGCGGGTTGCGGCAGCAATAGTGCAAACCAGGCAAAACCAAGCGCCCAGACCAAGAGGACAAAGGACAAAATCCGTCTGATCATAACATCTTCTTGAGCGCCGAAACCACCGTCCAGCGGGCCATAAGCATGGCAAGGCCCATCACTGCAAGCGGAATAATCGCGAGCAGCACCCAGCCATACCAAGGAAAGGTCGCGCCGGCGAGTAAGCCCGGTTCGACTGCGGCGAAACGTCCACCTAATGCTAGGATCACAGCGGTTGCCGCCGCAAAGCCAACGACGCCGCCGAGTAGCGCGTCGAGTGCGACCCGCCGTTGAAACAGACGCGCCGCCTGCAAATCGGTGCCGCCCATCATTTGCATAATCTCGATAGTTCCGCGATGGGTATTGAGCGTACTTCGGACGGCAAGGATTACAACTGCGGATGTAGCGACGAGCAGCATTAAGAGCACGCCAACCGCCAGCCATACCAGCGCCGACATCAGGTCGAAAAATGGTGCCATCCAACTGCTGTGCGAGTCCAGCCGAATATTGGGAGCGACGCTTTCCAGCCTGCGTTGCATAGCCCGAAGCATCTGACCGTTGGGAACCCGATCAATCCGGAAATCGACCAAGGCAGGCACGGGAATATCGGCGTCGATAATGCCGCTGCCAAGCCAAGGCTCAAGCAGGTTCCTCACTTCTCCCTCGGGCACCGGATTCACGCCGGAAACACCGGGAACGCTTCTGAGTGACCTTGCCACCGCAGCTTTTTGGGCGGCACGAGCGACGGGATCGGGTTCGATAATCTGGACAGTGACTTTACTTGCCAGATCGGCACCTCCTTTGCGTGCGGCATCGGCCAACGTTACGCCTGCTGCAGCCACCAGCAGCGTCAGAAACAGCATTATCGCGATAACCCAAGGCATCGGCCCTGAGAGGCGACCTTCGGGGATTAGCTTGCGGTCGTGCGCCGGCAGGGCAAAATCGAGCAGCATCAGTTTTTCAGTACTAACGGACGCGGTGGATGCTTTAACTGGCCGGTCGGATCGGACAGTCGTCCTTTGTCGAGCCGCATCATCTGTGCGTTCTCGATTTCCTGCAACAAGTGGATGTCATGGGTCGCAACTACGACGGTTGTGCCGAGCCGGTTCAATGCAGCGAACAATTGCAACAAGCGTCGCGCCATGTCTGGATCGACATTGCCCGTAGGCTCATCCGCGACGAGCAGTTCGGGCCGACCGATGACGGCACGCGCAATGGCGACGCGTTGCTGCTCGCCGCCGGACAAGGTCGCAGGTCGCGCATCGGCGCGCTCGGTCAGCCCGATCCATGCCAGCATCTCTGTCACTGGGCCCTGCAGGTCTTTTTCCTGAATGCCCGCAATTCTAAGCGGCAACGCGATATTGTCGAAGGCCGACAAATGTTGCACCAGCCGGAAATCCTGGAACACCACACCTATACGGCGGCGAAAACCTGGAAGACGCTCGCGCGGCAAGGTAATGGCATCATGCCCGAACATGCGGATAGCTCCGCGGCTGGGCCGATGTGCGAGATAAAGCAGTTTCAATAGCGAGGTCTTACCTGCGCCGGATGCTCCAGTAAGAAAGTAGAAACTACCGGGATATAGCGTAAAACTCAGGTCGGTTAGCGTCTCCGCCCCGGTCCCGTATCGTAGCCCCACATTGTCGAATTCCACCACGCTTTGCATCGCGCGACCAGATGACACAAAGGCTGGACGGGAGCAAAGCCTATTAACCAGTCTATGGCTCCACAAGCCCCGCCGTCCACAGCATTTTTTGACAGCAGGGTTGCAAGTCAAAGACGGCTGATGTTTATGGAGCGCAATGCTGCTCGTCTGCCCTTCCTGCCGCACCCGATATGTCGTGCCGGACAGTGCCATTGGTATGGATGGCCGTCAGGTTCGCTGCGCCAATTGCAAACATAGCTGGTTCCAGGGCGGCGCGATTCCGCCAGTTGCGCCTGCGCCACCGGTTGTCGCTCCTGCTGTTATCGCGCCGGTCGTTGAAGAGGCGGTGATGGTTCCCCCACCCCCGCAGCAGGTCGCTGAGCCGGTTGACGAACCCGCACAACCCAGCTTCGCGCGCTTTGATCAGGAACGTGCGTCCGAGGCTGTGTTTGTCGAACCAACTGTTGCTCGGACTTCTTATTTCGAAGAGCCCCCGCCGCAAAGCCAGTTCGTCCATGAACCGCCGTTCAAACCCCGCCGAAATCCGGCAAAAATGTGGACGATGGCGGCGGTTGCCTTTGCGATTGCCGTTGCGGGCGTGGGCGGTGCGATCTGGTATTATGGCGTGCCAACGATGGGCTTGGGCATGGCCGGAGCTGAGCCCGATCTCAAGATCGTACTCAACCAGAATCTCGAACTCAACGAACGCGCGGATGGTACGCCTTACTTTATAGCCAGCGGTAGCATCGTCAATCCGACCGGGAGCACGCAGACGGTTCCCGAGATGCTGGTGACGCTGAAAGATTCCGGCGGGCGCCCGGTTTATAGTTGGAAAATGAAAGCCAAGGTGCGCTCGCTGGCGCCGGGGGCTAAAGTGGATTTCAGCGAGGCGCGTCTGGATGTGCCCTTGGCCGCCACACAGATCAGTGTCGGTTGGGTATTGAACGAGGGATAATCGCCCGACAGCGCCTGCCAACTACGGCGTCGCCACCCATAATTGTTCGCTTTTCTCGTCCGAATTGGTGTGATGGTGCATATTGGTTGGATTGTGATCCTGCCAAACGGTGCTTGAAACGACCGAGACACATGTCTATGCGGTCGGCGTTGGCTTCAACGCCAAGGCCGCCTTAGCTCAGTTGGTAGAGCATCGCATTCGTAATG
>JANLSY010000402.1:0-2057 GCA_031362665.1 Sphingomonadales bacterium | reverse complement strand
GGAGCACGAGAAAATCGCGATATTGAACTTCGCCGCTTTGCCCACCGGCAGCGTTTTGGTCCGGCCGACCGGTGACATGCTGCCATCAGGCGCGATAAAGCGGAACCAGTGCCATTTGCCCGGTGCTAGATTGTCGACGGTAATCTTGACCGTATTGTCGCGCCACGGACCGGTGACCATTTGCCCGCCGCCGGCTATTTTGGCGAAATCCTGACTTTCAGAAATTTCGACACGGACTTTCGACGGTCCGCCGGTCGGGTTTACATAACGGGTCCAGAGCAACACCGAATCCGGTCCCGGTTCGCCGCTGGCGACATTGTGCGTGAAACCCGTCAGCCCTAATAGCGCCTGCGCCATCGCCGCGCCGCCGGGGAGCAACAGCCCGCCGATGCCGAAACCAGCGGTCGCCATTAATGTACGGCGGTTGATAATGATCGACATCGGTGTCCCCTCAAATTTCCTGATTGCCTTATGCGCTACGCATCGGCTGTTGCAACGATATTACAATTGCGTTCGAAGCGACCATAATTCGGGGAATGCCCGTTTTGTCAAAGTGCTGGTCAGATAGCTGACCCCAGCGGTGCCACCCGTTCCACGCTTGCCGCCAATGATGCGCTCGACGGTAATTACATGCTTATGTCGCCACGTCGCCATCGCGTCGTCAAGGTCGACCAGTTTTTCGGCAAGCTGGTACAATTCCCAATAACGTTCGGTATCGCGGTAGACTTGCAAAAACCCTGCCTCGACCTCGGGCGAAAAGACATGCGGTTGCGCCCAGTCGCGCTCCAACTGGTTTAGTGGCACGTCGATACCAGCCCGTGCCAGAGCGATAATGGAATCGTCCCAAATGCTCGGGCCGGTCAGTGCCGCGACCATTGCAGCACGTGCTTCGGGGCGGTCGTTTTGAAACTTCAGATGGTTGGCATCTTTGAGCCCCAGCATGAACTCGACCGTGCGGAACTGGTCCGACTGGAAGCCCGAGCTGGGGCCGAGCACATGCCGGAACCGCGTATAGTCCGACGGGGTCATCGTTGACAGAACATCCCAGCTGAGCGTCATAACTGCCTGAATCCGGCTAACTCGTGCTAGTGCCTTATACGCAGGAATCAGCGCATCGTTGCGGATCTGCGACTGCGCCAATTGCAACTCGCGGATCATCTGCTTCAACCATAACTCCTTGGTCTGGTGGATGATGATGAACAGCATTTCATCATCCAGTTCCGACTGCGGATGCTGGCTTTGCAAAAGCGTATCGAGGGCAAGATAACGCGCATAGGTCATTGGGGCTTCGGTCATTGCCAGCAACATTACCGTTACAAATGAAACTATGCCAGCAAACTATCCAGCCATTTTTCGGCTAATGCCTCTGCCTCTTCGGCGGTAAATGGCGCGTCGCCAAGGCTCAGTTCGAGCCACAGCCCATCGACCAGTGCCGTCAGCGCAATCGCGGCAAGGCGCGGACTGCCCGGTGCGCCGGGGCAAGCTGCGATCAAACGTTCCATGTCGCTGCGGTTGTCCGCATAAATGTCATCGTGGATTTTGCCGATAGCTGGACTGGTGCGAGACAGGCCCCAGAACGCAAGCCAGGTAGCAAGCAACTCCGGATCGGCGATTGGCGCACGAAAGCTTGCGGTAATGAACGCCAGCAGACGGCGTTTGGGATCGACTTCGGCATCGACCGCAGACTGCAACGCTAGAGCGACGCGCGTACCCGTTGCGCGATATGTTTCTGCGACCAGCGCATCGATACCGCTGAAATAATGACGGAGCAGCCCGGGCGAGACGCCCGCCTCAAGGCAAATTGCCCTTACCGACGTGCCGTGTGCGCCATATTTCGCAAGGCAAGTTGCGCAAGCCGAAATCAGCGCATCGCGCCGCATATCAGCGCTCTCGCGGGTAAAGGCTTGTCTGGCACTCATGTCATTGCTATACACTCGTATAACAAGGAGCGCAACATATCCGAATCGGACCCCAATATCGGCGAGGACATTCTGGACGGTTGGTCGCTCCCTGCGTGGACATATGACGATCCGGAATTCGCTCGGGTCGAAGTAGAG
>JANLSY010000380.1:0-1725 GCA_031362665.1 Sphingomonadales bacterium | reverse complement strand
CCTGCGGTTTTGCGCGGCAAAGCTCCTTACATGTCCAGCCCCATCCGCATAGCGCCTACTATCCTCTCCGCCGATAACCCTCGGCTGGGTGAAGAAGTGCGCGCAATCGATGACGCAGGCTGCGACTGGATCCACGTCGATGTGATGGACGGCCAGTTTGTGCCGAATATTACCATCGGCCCTGCGGTGGTAAAGGCACTCCGTCCGCACAGTGCAAAGCCATTCGATGTCCATCTGATGATTTCCCCGGTCGACGCATTTGTGAAAGACTTCGCCGACGCGGGCGCGGATATAATTTCTTTCCATCCAGAGGCCGGACCGCATCCGCATCGCACCGTGCAGCTGATCAAATCGCTCGGCAAAATGGCAGGAATCGTGCTCAACCCGCATTCCCCTGCCAAGATGCTCGATTATCTGATCGAGGATATCGATCTGGTGCTGGTGATGAGTGTCAATCCCGGCTTTGGCGGGCAGAGCTTTATTTCGAGCCAATTGCGCAAAATCGAAGCCATCCGCAAAATGATCGAAAAGACCGGCCGCGACATAAGGCTTGAGGTCGATGGCGGCATCACCGTCGAGACCGCGCCGCTTGCCATTTCGGCAGGCGCGGACACTCTGGTTGCTGGAACAGCAACCTTCAAAGGCGGACCGGATCATTACGCCGCCAATATCCGGGCGCTGAGGGGTGAATGACCGGCAGTGATGAAGGCGACAATGAATACGGCCAAGCGGCTCTGATTGTCAGGCCTAAAGGCGCGGGCCAGAATCTTTTCGAACGATTATCTTTACAATTTTACAAGTTAACCTGGCGCACACCGCTGCACAGTGGGCGGCTCAAGGGTAAGGTGCCGTTGCGCTTGCTGGCGGTGCCCGAAGACCCGTTGAAGGGTAGCGTAGCGCGTGGCCAGTCGCTGCGGATGGGCAAATTCCATATTCAGGGGTTCGAGCAGGCTTTCGACGGGCTGGACTATCAGAAACTAACGTTGCCGCCCGCGCTAACCGATTACATCCATCGCTTTGACTGGCTGCGTGATCTTGCGGCGGCGACCAATCGCGGCGAGGGTGCGCCGGTGGCGGCGCAAATCGCTGATGATTGGCTGGTTGCCAATGGCATGAAGACGCGCGAGCCGGCATGGCGCGTCGATAATTGTGCGTGGCGGTTGCTCAATATGGCGGCTGGTTCGCCATATTTATTGACCAGCACCGATCCGATTTACCGTTCGCGCGTCATCAACCATTTTGCGCGTGTTGCCCGCCATCTCGATCAGAGCGCGCCCCGCGCGCAAAGCCATTTTGCCAAAAGCGTTGGCTGGGCGGGTGTAGTTGGAGCCTCGTTGTTGCTGCCAGATGGCAAGGCGCGGCGTGCAGTTGGCGAAAACGGACTGGCCGAAGCGTTGCGCGAAACTATCTTTCCCGATGGCGGCGTAGTGTCGCGTTCGCCGATGCAACTGATGGAATTAATCGGCCTGCTTAGCCTGCTGAAACAATGCTATAACGCGCGTGACGAAATCGCTCCGACGTTCCTGACCGATGCAATGGGCCGGGCCGTTCCTGCATTGCTTGGCCTGACTCACGCGGATGGCGGCCTCGGCGCATGGCAAGGGTCTGCGCATATCGTTGCAGAACGGATTGAGGCGCTCATTGTCGCCAGCGAAGTGCGCGCTCGCCCGCACCGCCAAGCACTCGATTGGGGCTATCAGCGGGTATCGGCGGGTAAGTCGGTAT
>JANLSY010000339.1:0-24618 GCA_031362665.1 Sphingomonadales bacterium | reverse complement strand
TTCTATCCGGCCATCAAGCGTCTGGCGGACCGCGGATATCTCATCGCCCGTGAAGCTTCGACCGGGCGGCGCCCCCGGCTCGATTATTCGCTCACCGACTTGGGGCGGGCGGCGATGGAGGATTGGCTGCTTGATCCGGTTCGTGCGACGGGAATGGGTTTTGATCCATTGCGTACACGGCTAGTCTATCTGGAACTAGTATCGGTCAAGCAACGCCGCAAATTTCTTGCCGAAGTCAATGATCAGGCACGCGCATTCGCAGCGCGGCCAGTTTTTGCCGACATTCCGGACGCGCTAAAAATACATCAAAGCTGGCTCAAGGCCCGAAGCTACTGGCTGGAAATGCTGGATTTCCTCACCGAGTAGAAATCTCGTCCTTGAAAACCCGCCCGTCTTTCATGACGAAACGCACCGATTTCAATGTAGTGACTTCCACAGTGGGGTCACCCGCCACCGCAATCAAATCAGCCGCTTTACCGGGTTCGAGGCTGCCCACTTCCTTTTCCACGCCAAGCAAAGTCGCAGCATTCATCGTTGCCGCCAGAATCGCTGCGCCGGCTGGCATTCCGTGTTTGACCATAAGCTCGAACTCGTCGGCATTTTTGCCGTGCTTCGAAACTCCGGCATCGGTGCCGAAGGCGATCTTGACGCCTGCCGGATAAGCTTTTTCGAGGCTCTTTCCGGTCACCCGGATGCGCCATTTGACCTTTTCCAGTACAGCGGACGGATAGGCGTTGGGATCGGCCGCAAGTCGCTCGATATAGCCATTAACCGTTGAGAGCGTCGGCACATAATAAGCTCCGGATGATTTGAACAATTTGATGCTGCTATCGTCCAGCATCGTGCCATGTTCGATCGAATCTGCACCTGCGGCCAGCGCAGCGTTGATGCCGTCGGTGCCATGGGCATGGACCGCCATTTTCTTGCCGTAGAGGTGCGCGGTGTCGACCAAAGCCTTTACCTCGTCGTCGAAAATCTGGCGCCCGAGCCCTGCGCCGATGCGGCTATTGACGCCAGCAGTCGTGGCGATCTTGATGACATCCACGCCGCGCCGGATTTGCAGGCGCACCGCATGGCGGCAGCTTTCGACACCGTCGCACAGATTTTCCTGACCAATTGCGGAATGCAAATCCTCGCCAAGGCTGAGTGTGGCGTCCATATGGCCGCTTGTGGTCGAAATCGAGCGGCCCGCGTCGATGATGCGTGGTCCCGGAAGTTCACCCGCTGCGACTGCATCGCGCAGCGCAAGCGTCGCGCCACTGCCGTCGCCTAGGTTACGTACGGTGGTGAAACCCGCCATCAACGTCTTCTTCGCGTTGCCGGCGGCGCGGTATGCGGCGCGGGCCGGGCTGTCGGTGACGCCTTCGATAAGAGCCGCATTGCCTCCTGCGTCGCTGTCGAGATGGACGTGGCTATCGATTAGGCCGGGGAGAATGAATTTATCCGTGAGGTCGATCAAAGTCGCCCCTGCCGGGCCGGATTGGTGGCCGTTGAGCACTTCGGTCACCTTACCATTACGGATAATGATTGTTGATGGCCCACGCGGCGCGGAGCCGGGTTTATCGAGCAACTGGCCAGCGTGAATGACGGTAACTTGTTCGGGTGTTTGCGCGAACAGCGGACAGCTCGCCAATGCCAATACAGCCAAAGAGACAAATGCCAATTTCGTCATTTTTAAACTCCCCTATCGGCGCGGTGCCGTGTTCCGGCAGCTGGCGGATCCTGTGGTGGACCGGCAAAGCATTGCGCGACCGCCATCCATTGATGCGCGACTTCGCCGGATACATCAAGCGATGTGTCGGCGATGTTGCGGCATTGGGTTACGACTTGGCAGAACTCGGTCGCGCTGCCGTTGATATGGCCGTCACCCTCTCCATATTCCCAGATCGCGCCCGATGGAGCGGCCAGACGGAGGCGCGGCATCGGACCGGGCGGCTCCATGCGCCGGTTTTTCCATGTAAAGCCATAGGTGTTGACCCCTAGCCGCACGATGTTGCCAATCCGGTCGGCGTCGATGCGCTCTACC
Source organism: Sphingomonadales bacterium (assembly GCA_031362665.1). Classification (GTDB taxonomy): domain Bacteria; phylum Pseudomonadota; class Alphaproteobacteria; order Sphingomonadales; family Sphingomonadaceae; genus Sphingorhabdus_B. The sequence goes on along the minus strand of JANLSY010000339.1, from coordinate 22,592 downwards.
CCCAGCACATCGTAAATCGCCTGCGCGTGGCTCCATGTTTCCATCAAGCGCGCGGTGATTGAGCTTATGACGCTCATTTCGGGGCCGACCCATTTGACCCGGGCCTTGGGATCGGCCGCCGCGAAGCGCGGGGTCATGGCTCGGTATTGTTTGGTCCAAGTTGCTAGTAATGCCTGCCCCGAAAGGCCGTCCAGATAGCCCGCTTCAAAATCTGGCAACCGTCCGCCGCGAATGCCTGCCATCATCTTCGCAATAAACTCGCCAAATGCAGCTTCGTCGGACAGCGCCAGATCAGCGGCGATGTTCCACACATGCAAATGGCGCAGGATATTGTTGATCGTCCAGCCCTTGAATTGGGTTGGCGTTTCAAAGTCCGCATCGGACAATGAAGTAAGAAGTGTGCGGAGGGCTTCGCTCTCCTCAAGAAAGTCGGTTGCTTGCTGCATCGCCATCACCCCATAAACCCAAACAAATGCCCGGCCACCTTTCGCATCTGGATTTCCTCCGCGCCTTCGGTGATCCGGTAACGGCGATGGTGGCGGTAGATATGCTCGAACGGCTTGTGCCGTGAATAGCCAAGGCCGCCGTGCACCTGCATCGCGAAATCGGCGGCGTTGCAGACCAAGCGATTGGCCTTATAGTTGCACATGCTGACCTTGTCCGAGAGGCGGATGGCAACTTCGGGTTTTGACATCGTGTCCATTTCCGCCGCTGTCTTGTAGATTAGTAGTCGCAGCATTTCGGCGTCGGTTTGGAGTTCGACGAGCGGAAACTGGATGCCTTGGTTGACGGCCAGCGGCTTGCCGAATGGCTTGCGTTCGCGGGCATATTTCACCGCTTCGTCAATACAATATTGCGCAGCGCCAAGCGAGCTTGCGGCCTGCCTGATGCGGTTTTCGTGAACGAAATGCTGCGCCACCGCGAGGCCGTTGTCGAATTCACCGAGTATCGCACTTTCGGGAACCCAGACGTCGGTATATTTCACCTTGGGATGGTCGGTGGGCATATTGAATGTCCACATATATTCGCCGATTTCGAAGCCGGGTGCATCGGTGGGTACGACAAAACAGGTTATCCCGCGCGCCTTGCCCTTTTCGCCGCTGGTGCGGGCGAAGGTCATGACGTGGCTGGTATAGGGCAGCCCTGTCGTCCACATCTTGTTGCCGTTGATAAGGTAGCCGGGAACGCGATCGCGAACAGCGGAAACCGCGCTTGTATCCATATGCGTGGCGTCTGAGCCGTGATGTTCTTCGGTGAGGCCGAAACTCCAACCCATTTTGCCTTCGAGCATCGGCGGGATGAAATCGCGCTTTTGTTGCTCGGTGCCAAAATCACGCAGCATCAGCACTTGGACCAGATTACCCACGATGCTGCTTTCATTCTGTAAATCATTGTGCAAACCCAGCCCCTTGTGCGCCAGATGATGACGAATGACAGCCATTGCCAAGTTCGATCCGTTCTTGCCGCCAAACTCCTCAGGAATAGCATAGCGATAATGCCCTGCCCGGTCCGCCACGCTGCGCATCTCCGCCAGCAAGGCCCACCAGTCGGCGCGCGGGTGACCGTCATTGTCCCAGTCGGTACGCGCATGTTCGCGGCGATGGTCGAAGAAACGGATATTGTCGTCGCGGTTCTCGATGGGTTTGATTTCACGTTCGATGAATTCGTCGAGAACAGCGAGATAATCCAAGATATCCTGAGGGATTTCGAACAGCATTACGCGCTCCATTTCTTCGCGGCGGCGGCCAAAGCCGAATATTTGGGTTGGTCGACAGCGAGCTTTGCCAGCGATTGTGCTTTGAGATGTGCCAGAAGCCCGGGTGTTGCCAGCGATTTGCGCCCGGCGAGCAATTCGTCCGCCAAAATCTTGTCATGCCCTTCGACGGGTTGCGCGGCTTCTCGCTGCAACATGCCAAGCGCGTTTAAAGCGACCGACGCCATGAAACGGTCCCGGCCTTGAGCTGCTGGTTTAATGTCAGCCTCGATCCAACCGGCCAGCGCCTCCAGCATTTCCACCGTCGATGGTTCGCCGACCCGTCTGATTTCGGCGGGTACTGGAATGGCTATCGGCCCGCGCTCGTTATCCGAGACAGCGTCCTCAAGCAGCATCAACAAATCGACCTCGGTCTCGGATGCACGCCGACCAATGACGGCTCGTTCCAATCCCGCATCCAATCCGCTCCGCCAGATTTCAGCCATTTGCAGGCAGCATATACCCCACCAGAGCGTCGAGTAAACCAGCCACCAGCGGAAGCGATCCGGATCGACGGCGACGCCACTTGCCGCTTCGTAGGCCACCCAGAAATCATCGAGCGAACTGACACCAAACGCAGGCCGGTCGATATGACCAAAACGCCAACTGTTAATGCAGCCGAATGCCAAGTCCTGGTGCCGGTCGCCCAGATGCGCCAGCTCCCAATCAAGCACTGCGGCGAGACCATTCGCATCGACCATGATATTACCCATACGGAAATCGCCATGGAGCAGGACCGGATCGGCTGCCTGCGGCAGGTGGTCCTGAAGCCAGCAGAACGCCATCGCCATCACCGGTCGGTCGCCGCCATAGGTGATGAACTTGGACCGCAGTTCGGCCAGCAATGTGGCCGCATCGGGCGATGGCAAAACAGGCAGTTTGCCGATCGGCACCTGATGGATTGCTGCCAACTCGTGCGCCAAATCGGCGAGTAACGACGCTGGCGGGTCGGCCAATATCTTTGCCGGGGTCACGTCGGCCTCGACCCGGCGCATCAGGTAACCGGTGCCGAGTGCATCGCGCGGTTCGACCTCGCCGACAATTTCCGGGGCTTTTACTCCGGCGGCGAAGGCGGCGCGCACCACAGCGGCCTCGACATCGTGGCCGTAAGCGCGACCCGCCATCATTTCGGCAGAGGGCGAGTGACGCAGCACATACCCTTGATCGTCAAAATCGAAAGACCAGCTTTCCATGTTCGCCCCGCCGGTCAGGCGGTGCAGATTTTCGACGGTCGCAGTTCCACCAAGGCGTCGCCTGGCGAAGTGCGTAATGCGGCTGGCGAAATCGGCGCTCATGACCGCCTGTTTCGCCAATAAGCGAACACCGCTTCCTGCAACTTACGCACATGAGCCTGTGCCGATGGGCCGATCCATTCGCCCTGATAGTCAGTCCGCCCAGTCCACCAGCCTTGCCCTGGCAACCCGTCGCCTTCTCGAACCACAAGAACAGCGAGCGCGGGGGCGCTTTCTTCAGCAGTCAGTTGGTCGATCTTGTCGAGCGTCTTGCATACTGCACGCATTTTGGGACGGGTAAAACGAAACCCGAGATTGAGCAGCAGCTCGGAATAGCTGATCGCCCGCCCCTCGCGCGCGCAGTGTTCAAGCATCTTTTTGATCCGTGCGACGTCGTGCAACGCGGAAAGGTCCGCTGCGGGATCGCTCAGGAAATCTTCAAGGACAGGGTCCAAGCGCGCTCCTAAAGATAGCTTTTGGCCAGTTCACCCATGATATCATGGAATTCGGCGATGACTTCATTGATGATCTGCTTGGCCGGCTTTACCTCGTTGATCCGTCCCGCTACCTGCCCGGACAGAGCAATCGCCGCCTCCATATCACCGCCGAAATACAAATCGAGCACACCGCGCATTTCGGCCATGATGTTGTCGGTCGGCTCGCGGTCGAGCTTGGTCGTACGCTCGGTGCGCAGCGCGCGCAGCGCAGGGCCGGGGCCGTGACGATTGAGAAACAGCGTATCAGTCTCTTTGGCGTTGATGATCGCGTCTTTCCAATTGTGATGCACGGGAGATTCTGCGGCGCTGACCATGCGGGTACCCATCTGGATGCCTTCTGCGCCAAGCGCGAACGCGGCGGCCATCGTGCGACCGCAGACCATCCCGCCCGCGGCGATAATGGGCACATCCACCTTGCTACGGATCAGCGGCAGCAAAACCATCAGCGCGACATCGTTCGGGTTCTTGAAACCGCCACCCTCGCCGCCTTCGACAACCAAGCCGTCAACGCCAGCTGCTATTGCTTTCAGCGCACCTGCCAAAGTAGGGACGACATGGAATACCGTCAGCCCTGCCGCCTTCAACGGTCCGCAATATTTGTTGGGGTCGCCCGCTGATGTCGTGACAAATTTAACCCCCTGATCGACGACGAAATCAACGATGCCGGGGTCGCGGACAAAAGCCTGCGCGATGTTCACGCCGAATGGCTTGTCGGTCAGTTCGCGCATCTTGACAATTTCGGCGCGGACTTCTTCGAGTTGGCCCGACGAGGTTTCAATAATTCCCAGCCCACCCGCATTGGAAACGGCCGACGCCAATTGCGCGCGCGCGATCCAGCCCATCGGGGCCTGCACGATGGGATATTCAACGCCGAGCAATTCGGTGATGCGGTTTTTGATTGGTTTCACGGTTCAGCGTCCGATCGGGCTGGTGCGGATGTTAAGCTGACCTGCAAGGCCCGCCTTGCGATGATGCTCGATAGCTTGATATTCGGGCGAGGAAATCATTGCCTGCATCGCCGCGAGTGAGGGATATTCGGCCAGCGCAACCATGTCCCACAGTTCCTCGACTTCGCCGAGCATCAAACCAGTAACCGGCCCGGCATAGACCTGACGACCACCAACAGATGCGAGGCAAGCCTGCACAGCCTTGCCATATCGGGCGTAAGCCTCGGCACCGCTAAGATCAGCGTTGCTGCCATCGGGATATTCGGCCTTGTCCTTGAATTTGAGCAAATTGACCATCACGAATGGGCCGTTTTCCGGACTACCGAAAAATGCCGTAGCCTGTTCCATCGAAGGAAATACCGCGTTTGTAACTTGCATGATGAGCCTCCCGTCCCTGATTTAATCGCTTGCTTAAATCAGGGCGGAGGCAATGTAAAAGCGATTGTGCATTGGGCGACGATCCGCCTCGCTTGCGCTCGGGATTTTTGCCGACCACCATGCCCGGCATGGCGGTTTACTCCGCAAAAATGGTGGGCGATACAAGGTTTGAACTTGTGGCCCCACCCGTGTGAAGGGTGTGCTCTACCACTGAGCTAATCGCCCGTCTGTTAAGACAGATACGCGCCTTTGGCAGAGCAACCCATCATTGGCAATACTTCAGGAAACGATTTTGATGTGCGGCTCTGCCACCGGCACCGCGAACGCCTTGCTGTTCAGGCCAGCAAAAATCGTGTCGACAATCCGCGCCAGTTTCTCGACTTTAAGCTTTCCCGTGCCGATGTAGATGATGGCCTCTGGATTGGTGTAGCACTGCATCATCTGGTTAATCAGCGACACCGTCTCATCAATCGAAAGCCCTTCGAAATAGCCCTGCTCCATCGCCTCGGCTACAATCAGCGCCAAATAGTGGTCACCGAGATCGACATAGCCACGCACAACCTCGAAATGCTGCTGGCCGATTTCGAGATAGCTTTTCAGCAAATCCGGCTCCGCCTCATATTGCTGGACCATCAATTCAAAACGACGGCCGAAATATTGGAACATCTTTTCGCGGATCGGCAAGTCAGCGGCGGTGACCTCTTCCATTATCTTCACTTTTTCGGCGAAGAAACGTTCGGCAACCGCCTCAAGCAGCGCCTCGCGGTTTTCGAAGAACCGATAAAGGTTTGACGGCGACATGCCTGCCGCTGTGGCAAGGTCTGTCATCGAAATATCGGCAGAACCCCGTTTTCGAACGAGGTCGTCGACGACCTCCAAAAGCTGTTCCCTTCCGGCATCGATATCAGTCTGAGGGCGGGCCATATATCGCTCCCTGTATTAGGCACCTAAATCAGTTTTGTGATATGTGAAGGATATCTTCAATTTTCAAGGGAGTCGAATGCAAAACTCGCTTGAGGGGTTGCATCGTCCTGAACGCCGTCCTCGCCGACCAGGCCCGATAGTGTCAGCCCCAACAGCCTGATGCCCAATTCGGCAGGCAAAATCTGGTCGAGCAGTGCATGGCTGAGCGAGGAAAATTCCGCACGTTCAGCAATGACATGTCCGATAGTACGCGACCGCGTGACCGTGCGAAAATCCGAATAACGCGCCTTCAAAACCAATGTCTTGCCGCGCGCCTGATAGCGTTCGATCCGCTCCCAAACAAGTTCGATGATTTCCTCAAGCGCATCACGCAGCTCGGCCTCGCTTTTCTTGTCATCGAAATAAGTGGTTTCGCCACCCAGCGACTTGCGGATGCTGTTGGCGTTGACCGGACGGTCATCGATGCCGCGCACGGCGTTGAACAAATAACCGCCCCAACTGCCGAAGTGATGCGTCAACCAAGCCTGGTCCTTGGTGGCAAGATCGGCACCCGTTTGCACGCCAAGTTTTGCCATCTTTTCCGCAGTGCGCGGGCCGACGCCGTGAAAGCGGCGGACGGGAAGCGCAGCGACGAACGCTGCACCCTCGTCGGGCAGGATGACGCACAGTCCATCCGGTTTGTTCTGGTCGCTCGCGAGTTTGGCGATGAACTTGTTATAGCTGACGCCTGCACTCGCGGTGAGGCCGGTTTCTTCGCGGATGGCGGCGCGAATAGCTTTGGCGACCTTGACTGCTGAGCCGAGGCCGGTCTTGTCCTTTGTGACATCGAGATAGGCTTCATCGAGCGAGAGCGGTTGGATGATGTCGGTATGACGTGCAAAAATCTCGCGGATCTGGCGTGACACGGCTTTGTAGGCCTCGAAACGAGGCTTGACGAAAATCAAGTCGGGGCATTGACGCTGCGCAGTAATCGATGGCATCGCCGAGCGGACACCGAAAGCCCTCGCCTCATAACTCGCTGCGGCGACCACCCCCCGCTTCGACGAACCGCCGACCGCCACCGGTTTTCCACTCAAATCAGGATTATCCCGCTGTTCGACGCTGGCGTAAAAGGCGTCCATATCGACATGGATGATCTTGCGGATAAGTGGATCAGAGTCGGACAAAGCCTGCGCCCTTGGCTAAACCCCGACCGCCGCCCGGAGCGCTTTACGGTCAAGCTTGCCGATCATCGTCTTGGGCAACACGTCCATGACCACCACCGACTGAACGCGCTCATGCTTGCCGAGTTTCGGGTTGAGCCAAGCCATCAACGCAGCGCCATCCTCATTCGCGCCCTCTTGCAGCGTGACAAAAGCGCGCGGCATCTCGCCATGATATTTGTCCGGCACACCGATGACCAGTGCCTCTTTGACGTACGGATGCTTATAAAGGACGTCCTCTACCTGGCTGGGAAAGACTTTGAAGCCGCCGACGGCGATCATGTCCTTCAAGCGATCAACAATGAATATGAACCCGTCTTCGTCGATCGTCGCGACATCACCGGTGCGCAGATAGTCGCCAACGAAGACCTCGGCATCCGCCTCGGGACGCCCCCAATAGCCGCGCATGACCTGCGGGCCTGAAAATGTAAGTTCGCCGGGTTCGCCTTCGGGGGCGGGCCTGGTTGGGTCTTCCTTGTCGAGCAGTTTGACGTCGGTTCCGGGGACCGGCTGACCGATACTGCCCAGTTTGTTTAGGCCGTCATAAGGGTTGCACGATACCACGCCCGAGCTTTCGGTGAGGCCGTATCCTTCGATAACGACCGCACCGGTCAATGTTTCGAAACGCGATTTGAGTTCGGCAGGAAGCGGAGCCCCACCCGAAATGCAGGCGCGCAACGAAGTAAAATCGGTGTCCTCGATATCGGAACAATCGAGTAATGCCTGATACATGGTCGGCACGCCCGGCAATGCTGTGACTTTCGTCCGGTTGACTGCAGCGAGCGCGGCCTTTGCCTCGAAACGTGGGAGCATTACGATCTCACCGCCATTGTTGATCGTGCGGTTCAGCACTGTTGCATTGGCGAAGACATGAAAAAAGGGCAGCACACCCAATATCCGGTCGTCGCTGGGCGCATCCGGCTTGTTGACGTGCGATTCAGGGTCGAGCAAATTTATCTGCCGCGCATTGGCGGTGATATTCTGGTGGCTAAGCATCGCGCCCTTGGGAGTACCGGTGGTTCCGCCAGTATATTGCAGTTGCGCGATATCTTCTTCGGGGTCGCACGGCTGCATAACATAATCGCCTTTGTTGGCGAGAAGGTCGGAATAAGATGTAATCCGGCTGTCGGCGGGGACTGCCGCGATTTCCTTGCGTTTGAACAGCCAGTAAGCCCAGCTTTTCGCTTTTGGCAGTGCCTCTGCGACATTTCCGACGACCAGTTCCTTAAGTCCCGATATCTCGAGAACCCTGAGCGCATTCGGCAACAAAGCCGCAGCTGACACCGTGAACAATATGCTCGTTCCGCTATCGGCTACCTGATGCGATAGTTCGTCTACGGTGTAGAGCGGCGAGAAATTGACCACCGTCGCACCTGCCGCCAGCGCGCCATAATAAGCGGCTATGTAATGTGGCACATTGGGCAGGAACAGGCCAACATGGTCGCCCTTGCCTATTCCCTTGTCCTGCAAGCCCTTTGCGACGCGGCGAACAGCGTCGGCCATTTCGGCGTAACTATATTTGCGGCCCATGAAGTCGGCTAACGCAGACTTGCCCATCCGATCGGCGGACGCGAAAAACATGTCATGCAGCGCCAGCGGCGGAAAATGCTGGTCCCATTTTACGGGATGTAGATAATTGGTTGTCCAGTTCATCTTATTGTTATGCCGCGTGATACCAGCCAACGCCATCGCGGATTTCGAGCTTTGTTCGACCTGCCCGTTCCAGATAGCGCAAATGTGCGACGGCTTCGCCGGTCGCGAGGCCGTAAATGCTGTCGTCGATGGGCCTTCCAAACAGCAAGCCGAAAGTGTCAACCGCGCGCATCTCCTTTTCGCGAAGTGCCGACTCCAGCCGGTCAAGCTGCTCGTGATGCCCCGACGCGAGCTTGTCGAGCCGCACATGTACGCCCTTGAACGGGAAGCCGTGCGCTGGCAGCACCAGCATGTCTTCGGGCAGCGCCGCCCTGAACTTCGCAATCGACGCCAGCCATTCCGCCAGCGGATCGGCGTCGGGCTCGCTATCCATGATCGAGACGTTCGACGTGATGCGCGGCAAAATCTGGTCGCCTGCGATAATCACGCCATTCTGGTAATCGACCATGCACGCATGTTCGGGCGTATGCCCGCCGCCCGTGAGGATATGCCAGTCACGATTGCCAACCTGAACAACCGCGCCATCGTCAAGCCGGTGGTGCCCGGTCGGCAGCCGCGAAACCGCGCGGGCAAAATTTCCCCAGCCGCCCTTGCGCATCTGCTCGATACGCTCGACATCATAGCCGTAAAATTTGCGGCGCGTCAGGATTTCCTCGGGTGGATGCTCCCTTACATCGACGCTCATTAACCGCGCGAGCAACCATTCGGTGCGATTCATCCACACTGGCACCTTGAACTTGTTCGCCAGCCAGCCTGCACAACCGACATGATCGGGATGAAAATGAGTTACAAATATGCGGGTCAATTGCCGTTCCGACAGGGCACCTGCAAACATCGATTTCCAGTAATCAACCACGCCCGGCAGAAACAGCCCGGTATCTGCAATCGCATAACCGTTGCTTTGCAAGCCATCGTCATCAAGCAGCCACAGATTGATGTGGTTCAGATTCCCCGGCACCGGCATCCGCGTCCAGCCTAGATCGGGCGCAAGATTATAGATTTCGCCATAATCCGGCGCATGGTCGCCTAGCGGATAAGTCAGCCCCTTTAGCTCCTTCGCCTCGAAGCCGTGATCGACGAGCGACATGTCATATGCGGGGGGAGCAGTTGTGGCCATAAAACGCCCGTGCCTTAACCGCGCAGTTAAGGCAATGGTGTCGTTAGGGAAGGTAGTGGGCCGTCCTGATAGGAGCAGCGAACGAGCTTACTCTCCGGCCTTCTTGAACAGCGTATCCGCAGTCAGTTCGGGCTTCGCGCCTTCTTCGACTTCTCCGTTCAGCGCGGCTTCGGCCTTGCGTGCGGCTTCGGTGCGTTCGGCGCGGAGTTCTTCGATAAGCGCTTCGCGGTCGGTGCCGAGGCGCGCATCGTTGGCGGCGGTGTTATCGATGCCGGCCTTCTTCGCCATGCGGTTGACAATAGCGTCAAGTTCACGCTGCGAGGTCAATCCTAAGGTCACCGGATCCTTCGGCTGGATTTCCGCGATGTTCCAATGGCTGCGATCCCGTATCGCGGCGATAGTGTTGCGCGTGGTGCCGATCAGCTTGCAAATCGCGCCGTCGGAAATTTCAGGGTGGTTGCGCAGCAGCCAGGCGATACCGTCGGGCTTGTCCTGACGCTTTGATACTGGCGTGTAACGCGGACCTTTGGTGCGGCGGACTTGATCGGGGCCGACCGACATTTTAAGGACGTAATCATCATCCGCCTGACCCTTTTCGATTTCCTCCATCGCCAATTCGCCGGCGTGCACAGGATCGCGTCCAGTATACTTCGAACCGGTCATGTCGTCGGCCATTGCTTGTACTTCGAGGATGTGAATTCCGCAGAATTCCGCAATTTGCGAGAAGCTGAGCGCAGTATTGTCGACCAGCCAAGCGGCGGTCGCATGCGGCATCAACGGGGTGGCCATGTCATTTGCTCCAATAATAAGGGCCGCCCCTTACCGGAGCGGCCTGAAAATGTTGGCCGGACTATTAGGCCAAGTTTAACGCGGCGGCAAGTCGCAAAGATGCTTGCGCGCAGGCAGGCGAAAGGGCAACCGTCGTGAGGAAAGCGGGAGATGAACATGAAGCGGTTTGTAAAGTGGCTGGCGTTAGCAATACTGGTTCTCGTCGCAGCGTTATTCATCTGGGGCTATGCTCCTGATACCGAAGCGGCGGCGATGAAAGCGAAATATGGCGGCGGGGCGTCACAGTTTGCTGAACTGCGACCCGGGCTAAATGTCCATTATCGCGATGAGGGAAAACGCGATGGCCGCGTACTTGTGCTCATCCACGGTTCAAACGCATCGCTTCACACGTGGGAGCCGTGGGTCAAACTACTCGGCAGCGATTATCGCATTATCAGCCTCGACCTGCCCGGCCACGGCCTGACCGGCGTCAATCCTGCGGGAGTTTATGACAACCAGTCCTATGTAAGCGTTGTCGACGCGCTTTTGACCAAGCTGGGCGTTACCAAAGCAGTCATCGGCGGCAACTCGATGGGCGGTGGCGTATCCTGGATGTATGCGCTGGCGCATCCCGAAAAGACCGAAGCAGTGTTGCTGGTCGATGCCGGAGGCCAACCACAAGCCAAATCGACGAAAGCGCCCATCGGTTTTCGCGTTATGACGATGCCAGTGGTGAAGGAACTAGCGCGAGTCATCGCGCCGCGCAGTATGTTTGAATCGAGCATCAAGACGACGATGAGCGTGCAGTCGGAAATCGACGATACGTTGATTGACCGTTATTGGGAACTCAACCGCTTTCCCGGCAACCGTGAGGCGACGATGAAGCGCTTCTCCTCGCCACGCAGCATGCGGGCAACGACCAAAGAGGCGCTTGCCGCCATCAAGGTGCCGGTAATGATCATGTGGGGCGAGGAAGACAATCTGATCCCGGTCAGTTCAGCAAAATGGTTTGCCGAGGCAATTCCCCAAGCGAAGCTGGTGATCTATCCCGACGTTGGCCATATTCCGATGGAGGAAGTCCCAGAACGCAGCGCGGCCGATGTTAAGGCATGGCTGGACGGGCTCGCACAGCCAGTGGCTTAAACCTCCAGCACAATCTTACCCACATGCTCGCCGCTTTCCATATGCGCATGGGCGGCAGCGGCTTCGGTGAGAGCGAAGGTCCGGTCCATTTCGGGGCGTAGTTCTCCGGCGGCGACCATCGGCCACACGGTTGCGTAAATCTCTTGAGCCAGTAGCGCCTTGAAGTCGGCGGAGCGCGGGCGCAGTGTTGAACCGGTCAGGGTCAAGCGCCGCATCATGATTTGCGCCATATTGATTTCGGCGACCATGCCGCCTTGCACAGCGATGGTGACATGGCGGCCATCTTCACGCAGGCATTGCAGGTTCCGCGGGACATAACTGCCTGCGACCATGTCCAGCACAATGTGGGCGCCCTGCCCGCCGGTGATTGTCTTCACTTCTTCAACAAAGTCCAAGATCGAATAGTTGATCGCATGATCGGCGCCCAAGGCCTTCGCGGCTGCGCATTTGTCGTCTGACCCGCAGGTCACGATGACAATCAGACCGAAAAGCTTGCAAAGCTTAATCGCCATCGTACCGATCCCACTGGTGCCGCCGTGGACTAGAATCGTCTCGCCTTCGGTTGCATAAGCCCGTTCGAAAACATTGTGCCAGACCGTCATCAATGTTTCGGGCAAAGCCGCTGCTTCAGCCATTTCGAGCACTGCCGGGACGGGGAAACACTGGTTGAACGCGGCGACGCAATATTCGGCATAGCCGCCACCGGATACCAAAGAACAATAGCGGCTGCCGATCTCGCCCGCATCGACGCCTTCGCCAACGGCAACCACAGTTCCGGAAACTTCAAGGCCCGGCAGATCGCTGGCGCCGGGTGGTGGCGGGTAAAGGCCCTTGCGCTGGACGACATCGGGGCGGTTCACACCAGCATAAGCAACCTTGAGCAGAATCTCGCCCGGCGCGGGTGTTGGCACGGGCCGCTGGCAAGGCTTCAGCACCTCCGGTCCGCCAGGTGTGGAAATCTCGATTGCAGTCATCATATCCGGCAAAGCGGCCATCTCAATTCCCCCTGATGGATGCCGCGCCTTGTACGCAAGCTTGATATTGACAGCAAGCGTGGTCGTGTCAAAATATGTCCATGGAAGCCGACGAAAATCTGCCGCTCCGCAGCGAAGACCCGCTGGCCAAACTGGCCAGACAGGACCTCGACTCCTTGTCGGTCGATGAACTTGAAGAACGCATCGCGATATTGAAGTCGGAAATTAGCCGCTGCGAAGGTAAAATCGCTTTTGCGACCAGACACCGCAGCGTCGCCGACGCACTGTTCAAAAAGTGACTCGCTTCAACGCTTTCCTAATAATTTCGGTGTGTAATCCGTTATCTATTGCACTGCGCTTGAAAGCGCAAAAGCAGACGCCGATATAGAGTATGAACCAACCAGCGACCCCAGTTTAAGGAATTACCAATATGCCATCATTTGCGGAATCGCTGGAAGCCACGCTCCATAACGCGCTCAAGCATGCTGGCGACCGAGCGCACGAATATGCAACGCTTGAACATCTGCTGCTCGCACTGATCGACGATGCCGATGCGGCCAAGGTCATGCAGGCTTGCGGCGTCGATCTGGGCGAGCTGTCCGATATCGTCATTACCTATCTCGACAGCGAGCTCGAAAGCTTGCGTGTCGAGGGCAAGGTCGATCCGTCACCGACCAGTGGGTTCCAACGCGTCGTGCAGCGGGCGATTTTGCATGTGCAATCCTCGGGTAAGGATGTCGTCACCGGCGCTAATGTACTGGTAGCGCTCTTCTCCGAACGAGAAAGTTATGCCGTTTATTTCCTTCAGCAGCAGGATATGAGCCGCCTCGATGCAGTCTCCTATATCAGCCACGGCATCGGCAAGGACGGCAAACTCGCCGAGCCGCGTCAGGTGACGGGCAGCGAGCAGAAGAACGAAGAGCAGGACGATTCCAAGTCCAAGAAGGACAAGAAGGAAGGCGCGCTCGACCAGTTTACGGTCAATTTGAACGAAAAGGCCAAGCAGGGCCGAATCGACCCATTAATTGGTCGGGCTGCAGAAGTAGACCGTACCGTTCAAATCCTCTGCCGCCGTTCGAAGAACAACCCGCTTTATGTCGGTGAACCTGGCGTGGGCAAAACCGCTATCGCCGAAGGACTTGCTCGGCGGATTGTCGAAAAGCAGGTGCCCGAAGTGCTGTTGCCTGCTGTCATCTATTCGCTCGACATGGGTGCGCTGCTGGCGGGCACACGCTATCGTGGTGATTTCGAGGAGCGGTTGAAAGCGGTGGTATCGGAGTTGGAAAAACTTCCGGACGCCATCCTGTTCATTGACGAAATCCACACCGTCATTGGCGCGGGCGCAACGAGCGGTGGTGCTATGGATGCGTCTAACCTTTTGAAACCCGCTTTGTCGGGCGGCACCATCCGCTGTATCGGCTCGACCACCTACAAGGAATTCCGCAACCATTTCGAAAAGGACCGCGCGTTGCTGCGGCGTTTCCAGAAAATCGATGTGAACGAGCCAACAATTGAAGATACGATCAAGATACTGGCTGGCTTACGCAGTGCGTTCGAGGAGCATCACAAAGTCAAATATACGCCCGACGCGCTGAAGGCTGCGGTGGAGCTGTCGGCACGTTACATCAACGACCGCAAGCTGCCTGACAAAGCCATCGACGTCATCGACGAGGTCGGAGCAATGCAGATGCTCGTCGCGCCATCGAAGCGCCGCAAGTTGATTACCGCCCGCGAAATCGAGGCGGTGATCGCCACCATCGCGCGCATCCCGCCGAAAAATGTTTCGACCGACGACAAAACCGCATTGGGCACGCTTGAGGCTGACCTGAAGCGCGTAGTATTCGGTCAAGACAAAGCCATCGAGGTGCTGGCGTCGGCGATAAAGCTCTCCCGTGCAGGGCTTCGCGATGGTGACAAGCCGATTGGCAATTACCTGTTCAGCGGCCCAACAGGCGTCGGCAAAACCGAAGTCGCACGGCAATTGGCGAGCATCATGGGTATTCCATTGAAGCGCTTTGACATGAGCGAATATATGGAGCGCCATTCAGTGAGCCGCCTGATTGGCGCGCCTCCGGGCTATGTCGGTTTTGACCAGGGCGGTTTGCTGACCGATGCGGTCGACCAGAACCCGCATTGCGTGTTGCTGCTCGACGAAATCGAAAAGGCGCATCCCGACCTATTCAACATTCTGCTTCAGGTGATGGATAATGGCCGTCTGACCGACCATCACGGCAAAACCGTCGATTTCCGCAATGTCATCCTGATCATGACGACCAATGCCGGAGCCAGCGACATGGCCAAGGAAGGCATCGGTTTCGGTAATAACATCAGCAAGGAAGATGCAGGCGACGAGGCAGTGAAGAAGCTGTTCGCGCCCGAATTCCGCAACCGTCTGGATGCGCAGGTGCCGTTCGCGTATCTGCCGACCGAAGTAGTCGCGCGGGTGGTGGACAAGTTTATCCTGCAACTCGAATTGCAACTTGCCGACCAGAATGTGCATATCAAGCTCGACGACGAGGCGCGCGCGTGGCTCACCGAGCGCGGCTATGACAAGCTCTACGGCGCACGCCCGATGGGCCGCTTGATCCAGGAAAAGATCAAGCAGCCGTTGGCTGAGGAATTGCTGTTCGGCAAGCTGGTGCATGGCGGCGAAGTAGCGGTCCATATGAAGGACGGGCAGCCAGTGTTCGAAGTTACCCCTGCACCGCCCAAGGCGAGCAGGCCCAGGCCGCCGAAAAAGAAAGCGACAAAGGATAAGGCGAGCAAGGCGGAATAATCAGACGCCGACGGCAACCAACTCCGCCGTCGGCCCTATTCCATCAAACAACGCCGGCTCGGTTCCGGTCATCCAGACCTGAGCGCCGGTTGTGTGCAGCCGCTCGAACAAAGCCGCCCGCCGCGACGGATCGAGATGTGCGGCGATTTCGTCGAGCAGCAATATCGGCGGCGTTCCGCGCTGCGCGGTTACCAGCGCAGCGTGGGCCAGGATGAGCGACAGCAGAAGAGCCTTTTGCTCTCCGGTCGAACTGAGGTCGGCGGCCTGATTATTTGCGCGATTGCGGACCGTAAGGTCTGCCCGGTGCGGTCCGATTAGCGTCCGCCCTGCCCCGGCATCCCGGCGGCGGCCTTTTCGCCAGACATCCATCAGCTCTGCGGCTGTCGAAAAATCTGCATTTGCAAGGCTGATATTGGGTACCGCAAATGGTCCTTGCGGCGAATTTTCAAGTTGCGCCGTAAGCGCTGATACCATCCGGTTGCGCGCTTCGATAATCGCCGCACCGCTTTCCGCCATTTGCGCCTCCAGCGCATCAAGCCACATCGCATCGGGCGTTTCTGCGCCGGATAGCAGCCGGTTCCGTTGCTGCACCGCTTTTTCGTAACGGCTGCTGGCCTGTGCGTGCGACGGCTCAAGCGCCAGCACCAACCGGTCGAGAAAACGCCGCCGCGCTCCCGCACCTTCGACAAAGAGCCGATCCATCGCGGGCGTGAGCCAAATCACCGAAAGCCATTCGGCTAGATTGTTGATTGTCGCATTTGCGCCGTTGATCCGGACCTTGCGCCTTTCGGGTGCTATAGCATCCACTCCGGTACCAATCTGAACGTCGGCGATATCAGCCGAGACCACAAAACCGCCTTCGCCCCCACTGCGAACCATTTCCGACAATGCAGCACGCCGCAGACCTCTACCCGGCACCAGCAGCGATACTGCTTCCAATATATTAGTCTTGCCGGCACCGTTGGGTCCGTGCAGCGCAATAAATTGCGCCTGCGGCTCAAGCGTGAGCAGGGCATGATTGCGGAAATCGGTCAACGAAAGGCGGGTGAGGGCCATAGCCCGCTTCTGCTAAAGCAGCGCTCGCCTTGGTCAACCGGATATTTCGCCAAATCAGTACCCTAAATATTGGGGTAATTTCCTAATATATGAAATGTTACAATAATGACTGGGTCGACTGTTTCATACTATCTGTCTGTTTTATAAGTCATTTCAAAATCTGGCACACCCTATGCAATAACTCTGGCATAGCCGGAATGGTCCGGCGAATGACAAAGGAAATTAAAATGACCCTCTCTTCACGTAACCAGATTGCATCGGTTTTTGCAGCTGTTGTCTGTGCCTTCATCACGGTCGGCATGAGCGTTGCTCCAGCCGTTGCCCCTGTCGCTTCGCTCGTCGCTTAAGACGAACAACAAAGGAAATGGAAATGAACTCGACTTCTCGCAACCAGATCGCATCGGCCTTCGCCGCTGTCATCTGCGCCTTCATCACCATCGGCATCAGCGTAGCGCCTGCCGTAGCCCCCGCCACAGGCCTTTTCGCCTGAGGCGGGAAAATCCTCCAACTGATTTTTTGGGAGTAAATAGAATGTCACGTCTTGTTCTCGATAAAGCCAACAAGAAAATCCTCGGCGTCTGCGCCGGTCTTGCCAACTGGGCAAATATGGACCCGATGGTTGTCCGCCTGATTTTCGCTGTTGCAACGCTGGTTGGTTTCGGCTCGCCGATCCTGATCTATATCGTGCTGGCGATGATACTCGACTGATCGAAAGCGGATATTTAGACTTGCCTCTTACCTTCTAAATGGCGCAAATGCGCCGCGCGGTAGGAGGCACAAATGGACGAGGACGATCGGCATTATCATTCACGCGAATTTGAGCGCGATCCGGTAAGCATTCCTGCGGATATCCGCGAAAAAGGTGCGGGAAGGCAAAAGGTCTCAGTAATCGATTTATCCCGGTCCGGATTTCGGATGCATTGCATTTTTTTGATTCCAGATGACCGTACCGTGTTCCTAACGATGCAAGGCTTTGAATCGCTCGAAGCGCGTATTGCCTGGCATGATGACGATTATTACGGGTGCGAATTCAAAAAGCGCCTGCACGAGGCGGTATATGACCATATCATCCGCACATATCCGAAGTTGAGAAGGCGGTCCTGACGCGATTTCCGGCCAGCAAAGTGAAATTTCCTGGCAGCGTGCGAACAAGACTGGCGCGTCTCGGGCGAATTACCGGCTGGCTTGCGCTTTTAGCACTTATGGCAATAGTGGCATCGCTTTTAGGCGAATGGGCCGAACCACCAAGAATCATCAAACCAAGCGGGCAACAGGTCCACGTTGCCGACGGTGACAGTTTCGCGATTGGCACGCAGAAACTGCGCCTCATGGGCATCGACGCCCCCGAATATCACCAGACCTGCAAAAATGCTTCGGGGACCGTATGGGATTGCGGCAAATTGGCGCGAGCGTCGCTTGAGCGGATGCTGCGACTGCCCGGCCTGTCTTGCGCGGCCAGTGCCGTCGACCAATATCGTCGTGCGCTTGTTACCTGCTCTGCCTCGGACACCCTCGACATCGGCAGCGCACAGGTGCTGGCCGGAATGGCTGTATCAAATGAATATTTCGGTTTCCGCGATTATGGCGATGAAGAGGACATCGCCCATGCCGCAAAACGCGGAATTTGGATCGGCAAATTTGTAACTCCAGCGGAATGGCGCGCCACTTATCCCACCTTGCGAACGAACACAGTGCCCGCCGAATAACCGGCACCAAACGAACAAATGAGGCCGAAGTCGCCTACCGCCATATCTTCATTATGTTTGTGGAACGCAATGATAGAGCCCGCGCTTGACGTATTGGCATAAGTGTCGAGTACCGTCGGGCTTTCATCGTCGCTCGCCTCATGGCCTAGCACCTTTTGCGCGATCAGACGGTTCATCCCGGTGTTCGCCTGATGCAACCACATTCGACGCAAGTCGGCTCCCGATAACCCAAGGCTTGCCGCATGGTCTACGATCATGCTGCCGACCATCGGCACCACTTCCTTGAACACCTTGCGCCCTTCCTGAACGAACAACTTGTCGGTGCGAGGGCCGCTCTGGTCGATTGGGCCATCACCATGCGCACGATTCAGGAAACCAAAATTGTTACGGATGTTGTTGGAGAATTGGGTTTTCAGGCGAGTGCCCAGTATTTCCCAATGCTTTGCGGGTGCGATGTCTTTTGCTTCAACCAATATAGCCGTTGCAACATCACCGAAGATAAAATGACTATCGCGGTCGCGCCAGTTAAGGTGGCCCGATGTTATCTCGGGATTGACTACCAACACCGAGCGCGCATTGCCGCTTCGGATATAATCAGCGGCGGTTTGTATGCCAAAGGTAGCGGACGAACAGGCAACATTCATATCGAAGCCGAAACCCCGTTCCATGCCCAGCTCATGTTGAATCTCAACCGCCATCGCCGGGTATCCACGTTGCATGTTCGAAGCCGCACACAGAACGGCATCGACATCGGCGATGTCGCGCCCCGCACGTTCCAACGCATCGCGGCAGGCGGCAACGCCGATTTCCGCCATAAGCGAAATCTGGTCATTGGGGCGTTCGGGATAGCGCGGCTCCATGATATCGGGATCGAGAATTGCGCGCTTGTCCATCACATGCCTGGATTTGATCCCACTCGCTTTTTCGACAAATTCGACCGAGCTGTGGGTCAGTGGCTCCGCGTCGGGATTGGCGACATTATAGCGGTCGGCATAGGCGTTGAAGCTCGCGACCAGCTCTTCATTTGTTATGATATCCGATGGCGTGAACAATCCGGTTGAGGATATAACCGGTATTGCGGCTGGCCCGCTTTGCGACATTTGTTTTCCCGCTTGTTTTATAAATTGAAGCCAAACGCCTAGCGCTTGCGTATTTGTGAAACAAGCCGTTTGCGCAGGCGTGTAACATCGCTAAACATCGTGTCGGGGGAGGACTGAATGTCGTTGGAAGAACGCAAACCAAGTTGGCTGTCGCGCGTGTTTCGTAAGACGCTTGTAGGCATCTATAAGAGGAATGGATGGCGCGCACATGGCGTAGTGCCCGAATCACGCAAGTTCGTCCTCATCGCAGCCCCGCACACTAGTAACTGGGATTTTGTCTATTTTCTTGGACTGACAGACGATCTCGGAATCAAACCGCATTTCATGGCGAAAACTTCGCTTTTTCGCTGGCCGTTCACGAATTTCATGCTCGACATGGGTGGCGTTCCCGTCGACCGGTCTTCCAGCAAAAATTACGTCCAGCAAATGATCGATGAATTCAAACGCCGCAAGGAATTCATGCTGACCATTGCGCCCGAAGGAACGCGTGGGACGGTGAAGGCGTGGAAGACAGGATTTTACCATATCGCAATGGGTGCAGGTGTGCCACTGGTGGTGGGTATGATGGATTACCGTTCGAAATCGGGCGGCCTCGGCCCCGCTATCTGGCCGACAGGCGACTATGTTGCAGACATGAAGAAGATTGCCGAAATTTATGCCAAAGTGACCCCCAAGCATCCCGCCAAAGGCATGACCGACGTTATTGCAAAGGATGAGACATGACGCCGGTTTTGACAACGTTTCTGATAAATGGCGCAGCCTTGCTAGCGGTCATCCTTTTGCTTTGGGCTTATTCAGTGAAGATCCGCGATGTTTCGTTCATTGATGCCTTCTGGGCTTTCGGTATGGTGCTGCTGGCTTGGGCCACATGGGCGCAATCAGGACAGCCCGGCGCACGCTCGCATTTGCTGCTCGGTCTGACAACCTTATGGGGATTGCGGCTGTCGCTGCATCTGTGGACCCGGTGGCGTGCACACGGTGAGGACCCGCGCTACGCAAAGATCATGGGCGGCGTCATGGAGAAAAAGGGTTGGAGCTGGTCCAAAACGTCCTTGCTTTCGGTGTTCCTGACACAAGCGCCTTTGTTGTTCATCACTTGCCTCCCCGCACAGCTCGGCATTTGGGCGAGCGATGGCGGACGGACCGTGATCGGTCCGCTAGGCGCGGCAGGCGCGTTGATTGCGATCATCGGCATAGCGTTTGAAACAGTCGGCGATGCGCAACTCAACCGTTTCCGCGCGGATCCCGCGAACAAGGGCAGGGTACTCGATACGGGCCTATGGCGTTATACCCGCCATCCAAATTATTTCGGCGATGCCTGCACATGGTGGGGCATTTGGCTGGTTGCAGCTGAGACCGGCTTGCCTGGTTGGATCAGTGTTATCGGGCCGATTTTCTTGACCTTCACGCTTACCCGTTGGTCGGGAAAGCCCTTGCTCGAAAAGGGCATGAAGAAAACGCGGCCCGAATATGCGGAATATGTAAGGCGGACCTCGGGGTTTTTTCCGTGGCCGCCGAAGAGCGCTTAACTACTTCACCAGCCAGATTTCGCCATAACCGTTAAACGCTGGAGCAATCTTGTGTTTTACCTCACGCTCTGGCGCGAAGGCTAAATTAGGGAATCGTTCGAACAGCATCGGCAGCGCTATCTTGGCCTGCGCTTTTCCGAGGCCCGCCCCTAAACAATAATGTGCGCCTCCGCCAAAGGCGAAATGCTGGATGCTCTTGCGTTCGATGTCGAACTTCAACGGGTCAGGGTTCATCTCGGGATCGAAATGCACGCCGAACAGCGACATGTGGATCGTATCGCCCTGCTTCACTTCCTTGTCCGCCACCTGCATATCCTGATGCGCGCTGCGTAAGACTTGCGTCACCGGAGGCTCTACCCGCAGAATTTCATCCATAGCGTTATCATGAAGATCGGGGCGCTCACGGAATTTGGCAAGTTGATCTGGATTCTTGAGCAGTTGCACAACCCCTGCCCCCAGCATGTCGGTCGTTGTGGAATTGCCAGCAATCAACAGCAACCGAATGAGCAACACGATATCCTGCGTGGTCAGCGTGTCGCCTTGCTCTTCGGCCAGCGCTAGTCGCGTTATCAGGTCATCGCTCGGTTTAGTCCTGCGGATATCGACCTCGCGCGCCAGATATTCGGCGAGTACAGTCGTCGATTCCTCATATAATGCTGTCTGCTCTGGCGTGCGGAACGGATTAAGCGCCTGCATACATCCCAGCGACCAACGCCGAAAATCCTTGCGATCGGCGGGGTCGATGCCAAGCAGCTCGGCCATTACCGTCGTAGGCAACGGCGATCCGAAAAGCTGGACAAAGTCGAACTCGCCCTCTGCCGCATCGATATCGTCACACAGGCTGCTCGCAATCTCCTCAATGCGCGGCAAGAGCGCATCGACAGAGCGTTTGTTGAACGCCTGCAACACCAAAGTACGCTGCCTTTTATGCTCTGGATCGTCGAGCATCAGGATTGACAGTTCCTTGCTGTTATTGCCGTACAGCGTCTTTGAAAAACTGCCGTCATTGGCCTTGCGTGGATCGGCGTTGAGATTGCGGTTCTTAATAAGCTCCGAAACTTCCGAGCCGCGAGTCAGGAAATAGCGTCCAAGTTGCTGGTCATGATGCACCGGATCCGCCGCCCGCAGGCGGTCGAGCGGCACCCAAGGCGTCTCGCGATAGGTCGGGTCCAATGCCGACAATTGGTAACCGGTTGGAAGCGGGGTATCGTCGGACATCGATTGCTTTCGGCTAACTAGGTTTCAGCCGGACTATCCCAGAAGTTTTGGAGCGGCAAGCGGCGCAGGTGGTTAAGCCGAAATTACCCCAAATAAATCATGCTCATCGGCGTCTTCGATGGTGACATTGACAATATCGCCCGATTTCAGCGTGGCTGCGACGTCTCGCAGATAGACGTGACCGTCGATTTCGGGTGCATCGGCCTGACTGCGGCCGGTCGCACCGATGCTGCCGTCCTCGTCCGCTTCGCCGATTTCGTCGATGATGACCGGCAGCGTGCGACCGACCTTTGCGCCGAGTTTGGCGGCGCTAATCGCGGCAGTTTTGGCCATGATTCGTTGGAAGCGCTCTTCCTTCACCGCTTCCGGGACCGGATTGGGCAGCGCGTTGGCCTGGGCACCTTCGACTGGCTCAAACCGGAAGGCCCCCACGCGGTCTAACTGCGCTTCGTCGAGCCATTCAAGCAGATATTCGAAATCAGCCTCGGTTTCGCCGGGGAAGCCGACCACGAAGCTGGAGCGGATAGCGATGTCAGGCGCAATGCTGCGCCATTTGCGGATGCGCTCAAGTACCTTAGCTTCGTTGGCAGGACGCTTCATCGCCTTCAGCACGTTCGGC
>JANLSY010000328.1:0-4142 GCA_031362665.1 Sphingomonadales bacterium | reverse complement strand
GGCAGATACTGAAACCCGACGGACTGTTTCTGGGCCATATGTTCGGCGCAGGGTCGCTGGTTACACTCAAATCATTGATGCTCGCTGCCGACGGCAAAGTTGCTGCACCGCATATCCATCCGCAGATTGACCTACGAAGTGCAGCCGACCTGCTGTCGCGGGCGGGGTTTGCGCTGCCAGTGGCCGACACTGATGGTATGCCGGTGCGATATGGCGACTGGCGAACAATTGTTTCCGACATCCGTGATTCGGGTATCGGCAATGCACTTACAGGTCCAAGGCGTTATTTGGGTAAGGATGTACCGGCGCGGCTGGACCGCGAATGGCGGCAGCGTACAGATAATACTGGCAAAGTTGAAGAGCAGTTCACCCATATCTTCCTAAGCGGCTGGGCCCCTGCCCCCGACCAACCCCGACCAGCAAGGCGGGGCAGCGGCCAAGTATCAATGGCGGCGGTTCTGCCATACCCGGAAAAATCCTAGGCGGTTTTTTGTAGCGCGCGCACCAATGGCACATCCGCTGGCGGCATAGGCAAGCTGTCCATCTCCGATGGATATAACCAACGAAGCTCGGGGCTATGTAGCGGTTGAGGGTCCCCGCGCCATTCGGTGCAGCGGTACAATAGCAAAAGCAGGTTTCGATCGCCCAATGGCTCGCTGGCGAAGGTGACCGGGGCCAGATTTTTGATCAAAACCTCTATCCCCAACTCCTCCTCTAGCTCCCTGACCAATGCCGATTCGGGTGATTCGCCGACATCGACCTTACCTCCGGGGAACTCCCACAGCCCAGCCATCTGTTTCCCTTTGGGACGTCTTTGCAGCAATATTTCACCGACTTGGTTGGTTAATGCAGCAGCAACCACAAACAGCAATGTCGGATTTTTTTCCATTTTCTCACGCCTTTGCAAGTTTTTGTTAACGCTTCTGTGGGAAATCCTGACTGCTCGCAACCAGGGAAAGAAGTGGGGCCAGAGATGTTGGAACTAATTCGTCGCATCACGCGATGCGAACAGGGGGCGACGGCTGTGGAGTATGGTCTGATAATCGCAATGATTGTTATCGCAATCGTGGGGTCGCTCGGAAATTTCGGTCAAGGTTCACAAAGTATGTGGAACAAAGTTTCTAACAAGGTGATCGAAGTTTCGAATTAAGTGACGTTAACGATTTGGTAGAGTTTAGTGATTTATTGAACCAACGTCGAATATTTTTAATTTTCTGAAAATGTTCGCTCGGGTGAATTGAACAAGCAACAGGAGACCTAAAATGAAAGTTATCAAGAAAATCTTCAAGAACGAAGACGGCGCGACCGCAATCGAGTATGGCCTTATCGCCGCTCTCATCGCAGTTGCTGCTATCACTGCCATGGGCAGCCTCGGCAACAACCTGTCGAACACCTTCAATGAAGTCAGCAACGAACTCTAATAGAGGCCGTTCTGATCGGGCCTAGCCCGGTGGAGTAAATGAAGGGGCGGTGACTTCGGTCGCCGCCCTTTTTCTTTAGTAGGTTACGATCTTTATTTTTTGCCCGGTCGTAACAGATGCATTTGCCGTCAATCCGTTCAATGCGAGGAACCGTTCGGTCTGAAGCGTCGTATAAGCCATCCGTCGTGCCAGCGATGCAACACTATCTGCCTTGCCAACGGTCACAACTCTCAATTTGCGAGGTTTAATTGCCGAAGCTTGCGATGCGTTCAACCGCGACATGCTACTATACATACTACCGAACGGATTTGCATTGGGCGCTGTTATCGCAATGAAGTGATATCCGACGTTTCCGCCCCATTCATACGCGAAAACCGTCACTTCGCGCTGTCCTTGCTGGGTATTTACTACAGTTGAGGAATAGAATGACGGGATACCGTTGACCGTCGTCTGGCGGATTTCACCGACGGGAATTGTCTGGTTCTGGCCCGATACCGCTTTCAAAGCCGCCGCCACATAAGCCGACCGATCGCCGGTAAAGCTAGCTTGGGTAAAAATCGCCTTACCGCTGTTGCCGTTGATCGAAATAGCGTCGGTGCCGTTCTGCATTCCGAAACCTGACGGCGCGGTGAACTTCATCTTCAGGTCTGGATGCAGGAAATCCTGTCCTTCGACCACACCCTGCGCGGGGTCATCCCCGTAAAGCATCCCGTTAATCGCTGCATAATGCGTATCGGCTCTCCGATTCGTGCTGACCGGATAGGATTTCGCTCCGTTGAATGCCCTGACCACACGTTTGGCAGGATCGGGGTGCGTGCTTGCCCATTCGGGCACACGGTTATCGCCCATTCCCGAGGCGCGGGCGTCGACGGCGGTCTGCAGCGCGAGCGAGTTGAGCATTGCCGACAGGGCGGTTGGGTCATATCCTGCCCTGCTTAGATAACGGATGCCAAGATCATCGGCCTCTTCTTCCTGCCCACGCGAATATTTCAGGCTGAACACTTGCGCCAACGTTCCCGAATATTGCTTCAGGCCGCCACCGACCGCGCCCAGCAGCCCGCCGTTATCGCCGAGAACTGCACCCAAGATCGTGCCGCCAACGCCCAGTATATTGGCAAGGGTCGATTGCTGTTGGCGTTTCTTGCTGTGTCGTGCTGCAGTGTGGCCGACTTCATGCCCCAATACACTGGCCATTTCGGCCTCGCTGTTACACAGGGCAACGAGCTGCCGGGTGATGTAAACATAACCTCCAGGGATAGCGAAAGCGTTATTCACCGACGAATTTAGGAGCGTAACGTTGAAATCGCTTTCCGCGTTGCCCAAGCCCGATTGCACCGCGATGTTCTTGCCGACTCGCACGACATAAGCCGTTTGCGGGCTTTGCATAGGCCCGCCGAATTCCTTTAGAATGTCGGGATGATATTTGGCCCCTTCGGATTTCTCCTGTGCCGTGAAGGGTTTTGGCGAAACCGGCGTCTTGCTTTTCGACTGGGCATCGGCAGGCGAGCTTACGTTAAGCGTAGAAAGTGTGATCGCGGCTGCACTGAATAGTATCCAAGCGTTGCGGTGGTTCATTCCTGCTCTCCTCCAAATACGGAAAACGTTGATTACCACGATTTGTTGCAGCGGGACGTAAAATTTCGACTCACGTCAAAGGGTTAGGCGCCCATAGCCAGAAACTTTGCCCGTCTTTGCTGTAGTAATTCTTTGGACGAAAACGCGGAAAGCGCATCCAGTTCCTCACCAATTGCCTTTGCAAGCGAAGCGCTCGCGAGCGCATAATCGCGGTGCGCGCCGCCCATTGGCTCTTTGACGATCCGATCGATGACGCGCAGCGATTTCAAATCGTCCGCGGTCATTTTCATCGCTTGCGCCGCATCGGCCGCCTTGTCACCTGTCCGCCACAAGATCGATGCACAACCTTCGGGGGAGATAACCGAATAAACCGCATGTTCGAACATCAAAATCCTGTCCGCTGCGGCTAGCGCAACCGCGCCGCCCGACCCGCCTTCGCCTACGATGCAAGCGATCATCGGAACGCCCAACGACAGGCATTTCTCCGTCGAGCGCGCGATTGCCTCTGCCTGCCCGCGTTCCTCGGCCTGAATGCCCGGAAACGCTCCCGAAGTATCAACAAGACTCACGACCGGCAAACCGAACCGGTCGGCTAGTTCCATCAAGCGGATTGCCTTGCGATAGCCTTCGGGTTTACCCATGCCGAAATTATGATGCAGGCGGCTTTGCGTATCATCGCCCTTTTCATGACCTATTAGCATGATTTTGCGGCCATCGAGCATGGCTAAACCGCCTAAAATGGCCTGATCGTCGGCAAAGGCGCGGTCGCCCGCAAGCGGCATGAAGTCGTCGAACATCGACGCCACGAAATGCTTGAAATGCGGGCGTTCGGGATGGCGAGCGACCTGCGTTTTTTGCCACGCGCTCAGCTTTGCGTAAGTATCCTTAAGCTGCTTGTCGACCTTGTCACGCAGCTTCGCCGTTTCCGCAGCGACATCGACTTCGCTTTCGTCGGCGGCTTCCTGCAATTCGATAATGCGCGCTTCCAAAGCCGCGATGGGCTTTTCGAAATCGAGATATACTGTCATGCTTGCGGGTTAGAGGGTGGAGCGCGCCGGGTCAACGTGCGCTGTGCCAACGGATGGCGCTTATTGACAAGCCCGACCAATCGGCTGGCATCGACATGCGTGTAGATTTGCGTCGTGG
>JANLSY010000323.1:0-12317 GCA_031362665.1 Sphingomonadales bacterium | reverse complement strand
GTACCGCGCGCGCCGGTTTTCGGCGACGGTTTTGACCTTGTCGAATTCTGCATGCCTCGGACGCGCCATCAGATGAGTCCCGCATGCTCCAAAGCGGCGTCCACGGCGTTGCGGCTTGCCTCGAATGCCGGGACCATAGGAAGCCGCAGTTCAGTAGGAAATCCATCAATTACGCGCGATAATGCATATTTGACTGGCGCTGGCGACGCGTCCGAAAACAAGGCATTATGAAGCGGTTGCAGCCTGTCATTGACTGACCGTGCCAACTCGAAATTGCCCTGTCCGCACGCTGCGGACAGTTGGGCACAGAGTTTTGGTGCAACATTTGCAACGACCGAAATGCAGCCTTGGCCGCCCGCCGCCATAAAGGCTAGCCAGCTATCGTCATTGCCCGAAAGCTGACAGAACTCGGTTCCGCAGCCCAATCTGTGATCGCCAACGCGACCAAGCTGGCCAGATGCGTCCTTTATGCCGACAATGCTGGGCAATTTTGCGAGCCGTTCAACCGTTGCAGGATGAATATCGGCTACGGTCCGCCCGGGAACATTATACAGCACTATCGGCAAGTCGCTTTGCCCTGCCAAATACGCATAATGCGCGTAAAGGCCGTCTTGGCTCGGCTTGTTGTAATAAGGTGCGACCACGAGGGCGGCCGCCGCGCCAACCGATTTGGCATAGGCCATATGCCGGACCGCGGTTGCAGTATCGTTCGAACCGCAGCCCGCAATTACCGGTACACGTCCATCAGATTGTTCGACGCAGACGCGGATCACCTCATAATGTTCGTCAAACGACAGCGTCGGGCTCTCGCCTGTCGTGCCAACCGGCACCAATGCGCTCGACCCCTGCTCGATTTGCCAGTCGATAAGCGCGCGAAAATGCTTCTCGCTAAACGCCCCGTCGCAAAAAGGAGTCACCAGAGCCGGTATTGAGCCGGAAAACATAGAATTTGACCTTCTACTTGGGCAATATCGCCCCTATCGGGGAATATAGTTGTTCGTTCAGCACGTGATAAGGATGGGGTCCATAATATGTCCAGCATGGTAAAGCATCTAATTTCGGCATCGCTGCTGATCGTTCCGTTCATCACCGCCGCTTCGGCGCAGCAAACACCTGTGGTTTTTAACCCCGGAACCGGAAGCACGGCGGTTCCCGGGCAAAGTTCGCCCATGCCAGCGCCGATATCCGCGCCTGCTTACGATCCGAGCGAAGGCAATATTCCTGCGGCGCTGCAACGCTGGAAAATGCTCAGCCAGTCGAACAAATATAGCTTCGGCGATTATGCGACTTTCCTGATGGCCTTCCCCGATTGGCCCGATTCTGACGAAATGCGCAAAAATGCAGAAGCGGCGATAAGTCCGCTGTCGACTTCACCCAATCAGATAGTGGCTTATTTCGACCGGCTTTCGCCACTCACCAATGCGGGGCGAGCCAAATTCGCCATTGCACTTGATGCAACCGGCGACCGAACACGCGCCGAGGCAGTGGCGCGCGAGGCGTGGCGCGGCGGTGTGCTTACCGACGAGGATGAAGCCCGGCTGGTGCGAATTGCAGGCAGCAAACTGACTGCAGCCGACCATGATGCACGCGTCGACCGGTTGCTGTGGTCAAGCGCGACCACCGCCGCGTCGCGATGGGTTGCCTACACGTCGCCTGCTCGCCGCTTGGCGTTTTACGCTGCTCTCGCGACTAGAACCAAAAGCCCCGACGCAGCGATGCGTATTCAGGAAGCAGGCGCTTCGGCAAACGCGGAAGCCAGCGTGCTTGCCGCCCGAGTCGATGCACTGCGCACAATGGGCAATGTTCAAGCCGCGCGCGAATTGCTCGCCAACCGCACGAATCTTGTAATGCCGGCGCCGGTGCTGAAGGACTGGTACAAGCTTCTGCTTGATTACGCCCAGGCGGCCGCCAACGACGGACAAAATGATTTGGCCTATCGCATCGCATCGCGTGTCGATGATGCAGCGCCACGGGGACTGGTGATGGTCGAACAGGATTTGACGACCCGTGACCGCTACACCAGCCTGACTTGGCTGGCAGGTTCGTTGGCGCTCGAACGTCTCGGTCGTCTGCGCGACGCAGTATCAATGTTCAGCAAATATGCCGACGCTGCCAAAGCACCGCAGACACGGTCCAAAGGACTGTATTGGGCTGGGATAGCCGCCGCACGTGCTGGCGACCAGGCTGCAGCGACCCGCTATAATGAACAGGCTGCCAATTTTTATGAGAGCTTTTTCGGGCAGTTGGCGCTGGAACAATTGCGTCGTCCGTTACCATCGGTACCGCGAGTTTCAGACTCCGTTCCACCGCTGGCGGATGGCAAAGCCCCGCCAATTTATCTGGCCGCAGCACTTGCTTCGAAATATGGTAGCTGGAAAGATCAAAGCAACTTCCTGAGGGCAATTGCGAGAAATGCAAAAACGCCCGGTGAATTTGCTACAGCCATCGGCCTATCCAGCAAGATTAACAGGCCAGATTTGGCGGTCATGGCCGGACGGACTGCGCGCTATTTCGGCTACTCGGAAATGCTGGCCAACGGCTACCCGACAGTCAGCTTCCCCGCTTCTCAGAACCACAACTGGACGCTCGCGCATGCCATTATGCGTCAGGAAAGCCAGTTCGACAAAGCTGCCGTCAGCCACGCCGGCGCTCGCGGTCTGATGCAACTGATGCCTGGCACGGCGCGCGAGACATCGGGCAAAATTGCCATGTCCTATCGACCCGAAGCACTGACCGTCGATACCGATTACAATATTGCATTGGGTTCAACTTACATCCAACGGATGCTCGATTATTATGGAGGCAGTTATCCGCTTGCGATTGCTGCTTATAATGGCGGACCAGGCAATGTGAACAAATGGCTGAAAGCCTATGGCGACCCGCGCACGGGCGAAATCGGCATTTTGGAGTGGATCGAAAAAATTCCACTCTCGGAAACGCGCGATTATGTGCAGCGCGTGCTGGAAAACGCAGTGATGTACGATCACCTGCATCCCGAACGTGCGCGATACAAAAAACCCAATCTGTTGAGCCACTATCTGGGCAAATCGACACCGGGGTGACATAGGCTCTGGTAATGGAGCGCACAAACCCGATTACACCCGCCGGATTCGCCGCATTGCGTGCGCGCTATGAACAATTGTTTGCCGTCGAGCGCCCCGCAGTCGTTGAAGTTGTGAGCTGGGCGGCGGGTAACGGGGATCGGAGCGAGAATGGCGATTATATTTATGGTCGTCAGAAATTGCGCGCAATTGATCGGGAATTGGGACAGCTTTCCAAGAAGATGAAGGGCGCCAAGGTGCTCGACCCGTCAAAGCAAGAGGATCGCAGCCGAGTGTTCTTCGGAGCCACGGTTACGATTGCCGATGTCGATGATACACATCGTGTGATCACGGTTGTAGGAGACGATGAGGCAGCTGCAGGTGAAGGACGCATCGGCTGGAATTCGCCAATGGCTAGGGCGTTACGCGGCGCGCGGGTTGGCGATGTAAAAACCGTAACGCTGCCAACTGGCCCCAAAGAATGGGAAGTGACCGAGATCAGTTATCCTTTAGGGGAATAACCCAGAGATTTTTGTGCCATCGCCATAATCTCAACATCCGCGTCGGGAAATTCCTGCGGCACGCTGGCTTCCAATTCTTTTACTACATGCTGAAGCACCGCGATGCGCGCTGCTTTCTGGTTGTTTCCGTCGATCACCGTCCAAGGTGCCCAATGCGTGTCGGTGCGCTTGAACATATCCTTCATCGCGTCGAGATATTCGTCGCGCTTTTCGCGGTTGCGAAAGTCTTCCGCCGTCACCTTCCAGCGTTTCGCTGGGTCATCAAGGCGCTCGGTCAGCACTTTGTCCTGCGTCTCCTGTGTCACATGCAGGAACAGCTTGACGATCTTGGTGCCGATTTCGCCCTGCCGCGATTCGAACTCGTTTACTTCGTCATAGCCGCGCCGCCATTCAGCCTCGCTACAAAAGCCCTCGACTCGCTCGACCAAAACACGGCCATAATGGCTGCGGTCCCAGATACTGATTTCCTGTTTGCCCGGAAGCTTGCTCCAAAAACGCCAAAGGAAATGCTTGTCCTTTTCCTCGGGCGTCGGCGCAGAAATTGGAAAAACCGTGTAATAACGCGGGTCCCAATTGGAGGTCAGCCGCTTGATCGCCCCGCCCTTACCCGCCGCATCCCAGCCTTCTACAACGATCAAAGTGCGCGCGTTGTGGAGGATATGCAGCGACTGCAGTTCGGCGAGCCGGTCCTGAAGTGTTTTCAGGTCCACATCGTAATCGCCGTCATATTTATTGCCGGCTTCGTAGTCCGATAGGTTAATTTTCATGACCTTGTTTCAGCACCTTATGGCGTGCGAAACAAGGAGGCAGGCAAAACCGTTCAATATAGGGACAATTATGCCTTCGGCGGTTGCTCGACCACGCGGATGTTCAGTTCGCGCAATTGCTTCGGTTCAGCGGGCGACGGCGCGCCCATCAGCAAATCCTCGGCGCGCTGGTTCATCGGGAACAGCGTGATTTCGCGTAGATTCTGAACGCCGCAAAGCAGCATCACCATACGATCGACACCAGCCGCCATGCCGCCATGCGGAGGTGCGCCATATTGGAAAGCGCGGTACATTCCGCCGAAGCGTTCTTCGACATCCGCTTGTGTTAGTCCAGTGAGTTCGAACGCCTTGACCATCAGTTCGGGATACTGGTTACGAATCGAGCCCGATGCAAGTTCGTAGCCGTTGCAGACCATGTCGTATTGATAGGCCTTAATGGTGAGCGGATCCTGCGTTTGTAATGCTTCCAAGCCACCCTGCGGCATTGAGAACGGATTATGCGCGAAGTCGACCTTTTTGTCTTCTTCGCTCCATTCGTAGAACGGGAAGTCGATGATCCAGCAGAAGCGGAAGGCGTCCTGCTCGATGAGGTCTAGTTGTTCGCCCGTCCGCGTACGCGCCGCTCCCGCCAATTTGGCTGCCTGCTCTTCCTTGCCAGCGGCAAAGAAACAGCCGTCATCGGGACCAAGTCCGATGGCGTCATAGATCGCAGCCATGCCTTCTTCGCCGTGGTTCTTGGCAATAGGACCGCCGAATTCGCCGCCCTTGCGAGTTACATAGCCGAGCCCGGCATGGCCCTCGCTGCGCGCCCATTCGTTCATGTCGTCAAAGAATTTACGGCTCTTCTCGGCGGTTTTCGGAGCGGGGATAGCGCGGACGACGCCGCCGCCTTCCACGATACGTTCGAACAGCCCAAATCCGCTTTTCCGGAAATGGTCGGTCACGTCATGGATGATTAGCGGGTTGCGCAAGTCTGGCTTGTCGGTTCCGTAATCAAGCATTGCCTTCGAATAGGGAATGCGCGGAAACTCACCTGCCGGTGTGACCTTTTTGCCGTCAGCAAAGCTCTCAAACACGCCAGCCATTACCGGCTCCATCGTGTCCCACACTTCTTCCTGCGTGACGAAGCTCATTTCCAGATCGAGCTGGTAAAATTCGCCCGGCAGCCGGTCGGCGCGCGGGTCTTCGTCGCGGAAGCACGGCGCAATCTGGAAATAACGGTCGAACCCTGCGACCATCAGTAATTGCTTATATTGCTGCGGTGCTTGCGGCAGCGCAAAGAATTTGCCGGGATGAATGCGGCTGGGCACGAGGAAATCGCGCGCGCCTTCCGGCGACGACGCGGTCAGGATCGGCGTGGAATATTCGGTAAAGCCGATGTCTTCCATCCGTTGGCGGGTTTCACGAATGATCTGCGTGCGCTTGACGATGTTTGCGTGCAGCGTTTCGCGGCGCAGATCGAGGAAACGGTATTTAAGGCGGGTTTCTTCAGGATATTCCTGCTCGCCCGCAACGGGCAGCGGCAGTTCCTCGGATTTGCCGAGCACAGTGACCGAACGCGCAAAAACTTCGATCTCGCCGGTTGGCAGGTTTGCATTCACCGTCGCGGTGCTACGCGCCTTAACCCCGCCATCAATCGTAACCACGCTTTCGACACGCAGACCTTCGAGGATCGCCAATGCCGGACTGTCGCTATCGGCAACTATCTGCGTCATCCCGTAATGGTCGCGCAAATCGACAAAAAGCACGCCGCCATGGTCACGCTTGCGGTGGACCCAACCCGACAGGCGGATGGTCGCTCCGACATCCGAGCTGCGAAGTTCGGCGCATTTGTGGCTGCGATAGGCGTGCATTGGTCACTCAATTCAAAAAAGCTGTGGAAAGCGCGCCTAACAACCGTGCACGGGCACTTTGTCAAGTCGGGAATGGGTGCTACGGCAGCCACCAATGCAGATTCACCCGCTCATCTCCGACAGCAAACGTCTCGCCGAATTATGCGAGCGGCTCGCTAAATCACCCTTTGTTGCGGTTGATACCGAGTTCATGCGGGAAAATACCTATTATCCCGACCTTTGCCTCGTCCAGCTGGCCGACGCCAACGAGGCGGCAGCAATCGATCCAAAGGCAGACGGCCTAGACATGACGCCGATGCTTGAGTTGCTCTGCAATAACGAGGATGTGCTCAAAGTCTTCCACGCGGGCGGCCAGGATATCGAGATTTTCTTCAACCTGACCGGCAAAACGCCGTATCCGATGTTCGACACACAAATCGCGGCCATGGCTTTGGGCCAAGGCGAGCAGGTCGGCTATTCCAATTTGGTCGATTTGTGGATGGGTATCCAGCTCGACAAGGGTGCGCGATTTACCGACTGGTCGCGGCGGCCGCTCGATAAACGCCAGATTGACTACGCTATTGCCGACGTCACGCATCTGTCGGTGATATTTCCAATGATGCTGGAAAAGCTGAAAACGACTGGGCGGGGCATGTGGCTCAATGACGAAATGGAACGAATTTCCGACGCCGCCAATTATCGCAACGACCCCGAAAATGCTTGGGTAAGGATCAAGGTGCAGTCGCGAAAACCCGATGTGCTCGGTCGCTTACAAGCTATGGCAGCGTGGCGCGAAAAAGAAGCGCAGCGCAAGAATATCCCGCGCGGGCGGATCATGAAGGACGAGACGCTCGCCGATGTAGCAGCGCATCCACCAAAGACTCAGGCCGATCTGGCGCGGGTGCGTGGGCTTTCGCCGGCATGGCGCGACAATGATATCGGCGCGCGGCTGATGGCGGTAATCGAGTCCAGTCATCCATTGGCACGCGACGCCCTTCCCGATCGCGCACGCAATGGCAATGGCGGGGGCAAGGAAGGCGGGCTGGTTGCCGACCTGCTCAAGTTGCTGCTCAAAATCCGGTCCCGTGAGATCAACGTTGCGCCGCGTTTGATCGTGCGCACTGAGGAACTCGAACGGCTGGCGGCAGGCGAGCGAGAGGATCTCGAAGTCCTGACGGGTTGGCGCTTTGAACAATTTGGTCAGGACGCCCTCGATCTCGTCGAAGGCCGATTAGCTTTTGCTGTGGTGAACGGTAAGCTGAAGATGACAAGGACGCATGAGGACGATCTGGTGACATGAATTTTGCGTTGCCGTTGGTCGCATTGATTCTCGCAGGCTGCGCCGGTCCCGTGCGGGAAGCACCCTACACGACGGCACCAATGCCAGAAAAAGATGCAGGTGGTTTTGAGTGCAGCGCCGAAGCGGCACAATATGCCGTCGGCCAAAAAACCAGCGCCGAACTGGCGAGCGAGCTGATGAAAAAGACAGGCAGCAAAATGCTTCGCTGGATGCCGCCGCGCACCGCCGTGACCATGGATTATAGGAACGACCGGCTGAACATCGCGTATGACGACGCAATGGTCATAACCCAAATTAGCTGCGGCTAGGCTTCCAAAACTCTCTTTACCAGTGCGAGATTGACCGGCGCATTCTCTGCCATCGCCAGTGCGTTAGCATTGCGCGCGAAGGCTTCGATGGCGGCATAGCTGCGCTCGATACGGCGTTTCACATAACTGACCGCGTCGATGCTGATAGCTGCGCCCCGGTCGGCCAATTGTTTATTTAATAACTGCTCGATCATCTCGTCATCCGGCGGAGAAATTTCGAACAGTAATGCTGCGCCCAGCCGCGAGCGCAAGTCAGGCAATTCGATATGCCAATCCGCCAGATGCCACCGTGAAACGAGCAATAATGCATTCCCGCTTTCCTGAGCACGGTTCCAGGCATTGAACAGCATCTGTGCTCCGGCCGTTTCCGCGTCATCAATCACAGTGCCACCTTGCCCGGCCAGATAGCGCGCCATCAAGCTTTTGCCCGATCGCGCTGGGCCAACCAATATCGCACATCGCCCGGGCCAGCCTGCGGCATTGCCGAGCCCTGCAAAAGCGGTCGCGTTGGCATCGGTAATGATTAGACTCGACGAACCACCGCCACGCAGTTCGTCCAAGGGCAAAGCAATCTGGCGCATATCAGGTCTGCGCGTCGGTCACTGTTTTGGCTGGGGTACGGGTGCTGGCGGTAAGTCGCGCCGCGGCTCGTTCTCGGGTACGATCGATTTTACGACGTCGTCGAGCGATTGGACGACCGGCGCCTCGATATTGGGATCGAGTTCGCCCTCGACAGATGCTTCCTCGACCTCAGTTTCGAGTTCTTCTTCCTCGACAACCTCTTCTTCCAGCACCAACGAAGCATCGGCGCGCAGGCTACCGCTCGCCAGAGCGGATTGGAACAGCTGGTCCATACGAACGACGGCCTGATCCATCATGGCAGGAATGCCGCTGCTGTTGGCGGTGCGGAGCGTGAATGAACCGAGGAATTTGTTATCGGCGCCATAGCGCGCCGAAAAGCGGCCGACCACTGGCCCGCCCGGCCAAAGCCGTTCGATCCTGGCAATCGGTATGATGACATCGGCTGCGCCGAACTGGTCGAGAATTGTCCGCCACCAGCCACGACTGCGGCGGTCGATCTGGCCCGCGTTGAGTAACAGCGATTCGCCGCCCGCGCCGCTGGGACGGACATAATCGATGCGGCTGTCCGCTGTGCGGTATTTTGCCCAGCTGCGTTGCCACGAAGTGCGTTGTTCAAACAGCGTAGGTGCACCAGCCGAATAGGTAATCGGAAGTAGCAGCAGCGGTGCAGAACGCCGGACAACACCGCTGACGCCCAACAATTGCCCCGCGCGCGCGCGATCAAACAATACACCTAGTTTGGCGACATAACGGCGCGGGCCGATTTGCTCCTGTTCCACGACAATCGCAGCTACGATGCCGTCTAGTGTACTATCCGACAGTGTAGCGCCCGCGCTGCCGTGGGTTTTGCGCCACAAGGCAGACCACGCCAAACGCTGCGCCTCTTCCCAGCCCTTTTGCCGGGCCTCGAAGGCATTTTTGCCGGTGACGTTGACCGAGACATTGGTAACTTCGAAATCGCCATTGCTGGCAATCGGATTGATTCCGCGCTTCGGACCTTCGATCTGGGCAATAACGATACCGCCAGTGACCAGCGCCAATGGCAGGCCTACGCCAGCAATCCGAAACCATTTCCCGCCCGATTTTATCATTGCGGCAACCTTTAGGCGACATAGGCGTGGAATTCCAACCCTGTTCTCGCTAACGGCGGTAAATGGACCCAAAACTTAAAGCAGACGAACCTTATACCTACGCCAAAGCAGGCGTTTCGATTGACGCGGGAAACACGCTGGTGCGCGCGATTGCGCCGTTGGCCAAAGCCACAAGACGTGCAGGTGCGGACGCCGATTTGGGCGGTTTTGGCGGGTTCTTCGATTTAAAGGCGGCAGGGTTCAGCGATCCGTTGTTGGTCGCGGCCAATGACGGTGTTGGCACGAAGCTGAAACTCGCCATCGAATCAGGGCGGCACGAGGGCGTGGGCATCGATCTCGTCGCGATGTGCGTGAACGACTTGATCGTGCAAGGCGCAGAGCCGTTATTTTTCCTCGATTATTATGCCAGCGGTAAGCTTGATCTCGACGTCGCCACCGTGGTGGTCGCGAGCATCGCCGAAGGTTGCAAACTTGCCGGGTGTGCGCTGATTGGCGGCGAGACGGCGGAAATGCCGGGAATGTATTCGGACGGCGATTACGACCTCGCTGGTTTCTGCGTCGGCGCGGTGGAACGCGATCAGGTGCTGACGGCGGACAAGATTGCCGAGGGCGATATACTGTTGGGCCTTTCCTCGTCGGGAGTTCACTCGAACGGATTTTCGCTGGTGCGGCGACTGGCGGCAGACAAAGGTTGGAAGCTCGACCGGCCTGCACTGTTCGACCAAAATATCATCCTGATCGACGCGCTGATGGCACCGACGCGGATTTACGTGAAGTCGCTGCTGCCCTTGGTTCGCACCGGCAAAATCCACGCCATGGCGCATATCACCGGCGGCGGATTGCTCGAAAATATCCCCCGCGTATTGCCCGCTGGTCTGCATGCCCATGTGGATGCGGATG
The DNA here is from genome assembly GCA_031362665.1 of Sphingomonadales bacterium. Taxonomy (GTDB): domain Bacteria; phylum Pseudomonadota; class Alphaproteobacteria; order Sphingomonadales; family Sphingomonadaceae; genus Sphingorhabdus_B. The sequence continues at coordinate 1,975 of JANLSY010000323.1, read as the reverse complement.
CGTGGGAGCAGCCACGTTTGATGGCTTTCCTGCAGGCGCAGGGCAATATTGAGCCGGAAGAAATGGCGCGGACGTTTAACTGCGGCGTGGGCATGGTGATTGCGGTTGCGGAAGGCGATGTTGCGGATGTGACGGCGGCGCTGGAGGCGGCGGATGAGGTTGTGCACCGCATCGGGCATATTGCGGCAGGCGAGAAGGGCTGCACGGTATCGGGCAGCGTGGAAACTTGGAGCGCGCAGAGCAATTGGACGGCCACGCACAATGGCTAAGGCCAAAGTCGCCGTCCTGATCTCCGGTACCGGCACCAACATGGCCGCGCTGCTCTACGCCGCCAAACACGCCGCCTGCCCCTATGAAATCATCCTAGTCGCCAGTAACAACCCCCACGCCGAAGGCCTGAAACTCGCCGCTGCAGAGGGCATCGCAACCTTTGTCCAGCCGCACAAAAATATCGACCGCGCTCTGCATGACGCAATGATGCACGACAGGATTGTCCATGCAGACGCCACGCATGTCGCGCTAGCGGGTTATATGCGGATTTTGAGCGAGGCGTTCGTGCAGAAATGGGAGGGACGGATGCTCAATATCCACCCGTCTTTGCTTCCCAAATATAAGGGGCTGCACACGCATCAGCGCGCGATAGAGGCAGTCGACAGTCACGGCGGGTGCAGCGTGCATCTGGTAACCGCGGAGCTTGATGACGGGCCGGTGCTTGGCCAGATGCAGGTGGCAATTTTGCCCGATGACACAGCTGAAACGCTGGCCGAGCGGGTTAAACTGGCGGAGCATCAGCTTTATCCGCGAATTCTCGCCGAATATGTCAGCCGTGAAACCGACCCTTTATGGTTAGTCCAACAGGTCCGCGAACGCGCAATGGCGCAGCCCGAGGCCGAAGAGACACTATCGCACGGCATGCCGTGCTTTGGCATCATCGGCGGCAAGAAATTCGCCTATATTTCGGTTGACCACCATGGCGACGGCAAGACCGCGTTATTGGTCAAAATCAGCGGCGCGGAGGAGCAGGCGATGCTAATCGACAGCGACGAAGACCGCTACTACCGCCCCGCCTATTTCGGCGACGGCTGGATCGGCATCAGGCTCGATCTGGGCGATACCGACTGGGACCATATCGGCGAGTGGCTCGCGAAAAGCTGGCTAGCGGTCGCGCCGAAGAAGTTGACCAAGCTGATCGACGTGGCGGGGGAGTTTTGACATTCGGCGGGTCAAAGGTAATAAAACAATTGCATTAACGAGATTGGAGGCTGACAATGAAATTGAAATCTCTATCCACAATGGCCGCAGCAATAATGCTAACCGCCGCTGTATTCGCCCAAAGCAACACTGAACCACCGATAGCAAAAAAGGCCACCGATAGTGCATTGGCTTGGGGGCCATGTCCGCCCATCTTCCCCGGCGAATGCGCGATCTCAGTGTTGCACGGCGACCCGGCAAAGCCCAATGCCGACGTATTTCTGCGCGTCGGGCCGGGGTATAATCTTCCCCATCATCGCCACACCTCAGCCGAACGAATGATCTTGGTAAGTGGCAAACTCCGCGTTCAATATGACGGCGCAGGACCGTCCACGCTCGATCCCGGCGACTATGCCTTCGGACCCGCCGGTCTTGCGCATCGTGGGACGTGTATCAGCACGACGCCTTGCACGCTTTTCATTGCGTTTGAGGGGCCAGTCGATGCGCTGCCAGCGACGGTGGAATAATCTATTCCGACTAGAGCAGGTTACCCAACAATCTCTTCAGGCTTGAAGAAATAGGCGATTTCGATCGCGGCATTCTCGTCGCTGTCCGAACCGTGGACGCTGTTCGCTTCGATGCTTTCGGCCAGTTCCTTGCGGATCGTGCCGGGCTCGGCGTTCGCAGGGTTAGTCGCGCCCATGATGTCGCGGTTGCGCTGCATCGCGTCTTCGCCTTCGAGGACCTGGACAACGACCGGGCCGCTGATCATGAAATCGACCAG
>JANLSY010000031.1:0-3043 GCA_031362665.1 Sphingomonadales bacterium | reverse complement strand
CAACTGGATCCGCGCAAAGCATGGTTATGCCTTGGAAAACGAGTGGTCCGGCATAACACCAAAAGTCGATGCCGACGCCGATCGCAAGATCATGTTGCTGAGCAGCGAGAACGAGACGCTCAATGGCAAGATCGGTCATCTTGAGGAACGCATCGCGGTGCTGGAGCGGATCGTTACCGACAAGGCAGGACGTTTGTCGGAAGAAATCGAAAATCTGCGCTGAGCCGCATTGGAGGAAAAAATGGACCCTGATAAACTTGCAATGATAACGGCAATCGGCCCGATGATCGGAATTGGCATTGTCTCGATTTCGGCTGGATGGGTGCTCACCACTTGGATGCGTATTAAGAACGGATATCCCCTCGATGGGGCGTGGGGGCAGGCAGTTTACCCGAAGAACGACCAGGAAGCGGTCGAGCGCGTCAAGCTGTTGAGCCAGGAAAACGCCCAACTTCGAGCCGAACTCGGCTCGGTAAAGGACCGCCTCGCTAACGTGGAAAAGATTGTCGTCGATGACAGCCACCGGCTGACGTCCGAAATCGAAGCCCTTCGCGGCCCCTCGAATTAAGGAACGTATCGATGGACATCAACCCTCTCATCATTCCGATCCTTGGCATATCATGCGGTTTGCTGGCGATTTTTTCAGGCGCCATCGTCCGGCCCTGGATAAAGCTGAAAGAACGGCAAATGGAATTGAACGCGAATAATATTGCCGAAAAAGCTGCTCAATATGCCGCCGACAAGGGCCGTCTCGAAGAGCGGGTCGCAGTTCTCGAACGCATCATTACCGATCAGGGCTACAGCCTTGCGAAGGAAATTGAAGAATTGCGAAGCCTGCCACCCAAGCAAGTCACGCCACAACCCGATCTGATTTAAGGAGCACGCATATGGACCCGTTTCAAATGGTTGTGGCGATCATATTGATCGTGACGATTGGCAAGATTATCCGGAATAAGCAAAACGCGAAGCACGGAATCATCGAAGATCAAGATATGATGGGCAACAAAACTCAGCGTTTGATCGGTGATGGCGACACGCGGGCGATGCAGGACGAGATCAAAATGCTGAAAGACCGCATCCAAGTGCTCGAACGCATCGCGACCGACAACAACAGCGCCAACGATCTTAACCGCCAAATCGAGGAACTGCGCGGCCGCTAAGGCGGGGCGCTTTGGAACGACAGGAGGAATCCATGCCGCAAGATCCTAATTTCTACATTATCACCGGCGCCTTTGCGGTACTGTGCGTCGGAATAGTCTCGTCGCTTAGCCTGCGCGGTTGGCGCGACTGGATTGCCTTGAAGCACGCTGAACTCGATATCGCCCGTCACGCAAGCGATGCGCCCGTCCCGTCGGCGACGTCGCGTATAGAAGTCGCTGACCTTAAAGAACGTGTGAAAAAGCTTGAAGCCATCGCGGCAGGGATTGATATCTGAACCCTACCGCCATAAGCGCGGCAGCCATGACCACGCTTTCCGATATCCAGAACGAATATGAATTTCTCGAACCCGATGACCGGTATCGGCTGCTGATCGATTTAGGCAAAGAATTGCCGCCCATGCCGGATGCGCTGAAAACCGATGCGACTCTTGTGCGGGGCTGTTCAGCCAGCGTTTGGGTTTATCCGTTAGTCGAAAACGGGCAACTGATATTCCTCGCAGACAGCAACGCTGCGATCACCAAAGGCATTATCGCGCTAGTGCTGAAAACTTTCGAGGGAAAATCGGTGAGCGAAATCCTCGAAACAGATATCGAAACCGCACTCGTCCCGTTCGATCTCAAAAACCAGCTAAGTTCGAACCGGACTCAAGGCATTCCGAACATGATTGCCCTTATCCGCGAAACCGCCATGCGCTTCGCAGCCTAGCCCTTCCACTCGCGGCGTTCTTCGGCAACGCGCAGCACGTCATAAGCTGCCTGCCCTGCCTGAAAAGCCTTGGCAGATTCGGTATCGCCGGGGTTGACGTCAGGATGGGTTAGCTTGGCAATTTGCCGCCAGGCCTTTTTCGCATCTTCAAAGGTGGAATCGCTTTCGAGGCCCAAGATGTCGAGTGCATGCATTTCGTCGCGGCTGCGGCTGCCGTCGCCCGACCCGGCCCAGCCATAATGCGCGGCCTCCTTATAGCCCGAAAAATCGCGCTTCTCGTTGGCTTCGCGCTGCTCGGCCTCTTCCTTGGTCAGGCCTTCGAAATAGTCCCAACCGCGATTATACTCGGCGGCATGTTCCTCGCAGAACATCCAGCGGTCGGGGCTGTTCGGTGATTTGGGCGCTGGGCAATTGCCCGCCTTGTTACAACCATAACGGTCGCATAGACGCACCTGTTGCGCTTCGCTGCTGCTGCCATAGCCGCGCCAGCGGGGAAAACCCCAGTCATTTCTGCGAGTGTTACGCACCATGCCGCCGACTTAGCGACGGCATGGCGATTTTGCTAGAGGCGTAAACGCAATTTATGCGCCGGACATTACTCCGCCCATCATGGCGCTGCCGAAGAAGGTCGTGAAAAGCAATCCAACGATGATGCCTGACACGATAAGCGACAACACGATGTAAATCAGTACGATTACGACGGTAAATCCAGCGACCTTTTCCTGCGGCACGCCCAGCACGGGCTTGAGGCCGAGATAAATCAGGTAAACCACATAAGCTACCGCCCCAAGCGAGATCAGCCCGCCTAGTATCGGTATCCAACTAACCAGACCCGCGACCCACGTTGGCGTCGAGGCATACGTCATCAGCTTCGTCGACTGCACCATATCGGACTTACCATTGAAGCTCGGCGACACGGCATTTACGACCATCGACATCAGATAAAGCGTAACCAGCGAGAGCACATAGCCAATCACAGCCATAGCTGCGACCGCACTGAAGCCCATTGCCATCGCACCGCCGCCCATTCCACCGAGGCCAGCCGCAGACATTCCAAGTGCGCCGGTAAATATGATTCCGGAAACCAACGGAATTGCCGCCAGTATCATGGCATAACCGGTGAACAAGCCGCCTATGGTAGCAGGCTCGCCAGCAATGACGTTCCATTCATCAGCCG
>JANLSY010000297.1:0-3125 GCA_031362665.1 Sphingomonadales bacterium | reverse complement strand
GGGCAGGCCATCGCATCGGCCATCGAGGTTGTTTTTTCAGGTCTGAATGGGAGCAAATACACCTCGGCATTGCCCGAAGATGTGCCGACGAAGCTGATGGTCCCTCCGTCAGGGGAGAACGTGGCCTGATCTTCCATCGCGTGACGGATACGCTCGGCGCTGTGCTGCACTTCGCCAACGATAGAACGGATTGCCGCGTTCGATTCGACCGAAGCTTTGGTCGCGCTCTGGATGGCGGAAATTTTCTGTGCGATTTCGTCAGTGGCTTGCGCGGTCTGGTTGGCAAGGCTTTTAACTTCCTGCGCGACGACGGCAAAGCCGCGACCGGCATCGCCAGCACGCGCCGCTTCGATTGTGGCGTTGAGTGCAAGCAGGTTGGTCTGGCCCGCGATGTCGCGGATAAGGCCAAGGATCGAGTCAATTGATTGTGACTGTTCGGCCAGCGTGTCGGTGGCAACTACGCTTTGCGAGGCCTGCGCGGCGGCGCGAGTGGCTACGTCCGATGCCGTTTCGACTTCAGTCCGGGCGTCTTCGATGGCGCGGATTAACCCCGCTGCAGTTTGCGCGGCTTCACGCATTGCGACTGCCGATTGTTCGGAGGCGGCGGCGACTTCGCTGGTTTTTGCCAACATGCCATGCGCCATTTGCGAACTGCTGGCTGCTTGATGTTTCAAAAGGCTCGTCTGTTCTGCAACTGCCGAAGTGGCGCTGCCAATGTCGGCCTCGAAATTGGCCGAATTGGCAAGCTGACGTTCGGCGAAACGCTTTTGTTCGTGCTGCCCGAAAATAGTCGCGGTAATGGTCAGTTCGATGGCGTTAATCTTGCTCATGGTATTCACATGCTGCGACATTTCGTCTCCGGGAATCGACGCGACGGATGTCAGGCTATTGATCAGCCGGTGGTTGGCGGTAGCAGTCGCAGCCATTACCATGCCAAGCGGTACACCGCGTTCGCACGAGTCGACAATCAACGAACGGCTGATGTTGAGCCATTGGCGCTCTTCAAATCTGGCGGTCCGCATCTCCAGATATGTTGCTAGTATTTCACGGGATTTACGAATTCTCTCGGCGTCGAACCCTGAACCGAACTCGCTTGAGTTAATCCAGAACGACCAATAGTCCTCAGCAAGAGTGCCGTAATTCCCGTCCAGTTGCATGCCTAGCTTGCGGCAATTTTCCGCGAGTTTCCCGTCATCGTTATAAGGAGCAATTATCGCTTCCAGATCGATTTGTTTCTGCGCGTCCGACTGGCCCATCATTTGCTCCGTTTTCTGTGCCGAAATATGTTCGGCTAGTTCGAGTTATTTTTAAACGTAAAATGGTTAACAGCGGGTTATGCACTGATAGTCTTTCCGTTCCAGATTTCTGCCTGAACGGGCCTTGCGTGGGGCGGCTAAAACATTAAAGAGCAACGCAACACCGGAAATTTGCCGTTTAAGAAGGAAGTGAACCCATGGGGGAAAAAGCTGGCCGACCATTGTCGCCGCATCTTCAGATTTATCGCTGGTCGCCGCAGATGGCGATTTCGATTTTCCACCGTGCAACGGGATTTGTTCTGGCGACTGCCGGAATGCTGACTTTACTGTGGTGGTTGTCGGCGATTGGCGGCGGAGCGGAAAGCTATGCGACGTTCCAGAAGTACGTCGTTTCGGCGGGTGAAGAGGCCAGTGGCCTGCAAACCGCCGTGAACTGGTTTTTTCGCCTTGTTGCACTTGCCGTGACCTTCAGCTTTTTCCAGCATCTGTTTTCAGGCCTTCGCCATCTCGTGCTCGATATGGGTGCGGGCTATGAATTGAAAACCAACCGGACATGGGCGCTGGCTGCATTTATCGCAGCCTTTTTTGCAACTGCATTGGTGGCGCTGCTTGTGGCATCGCGCATACTTGGAGTTTGATGATGGGTAGCGGAACAAATATCGGAAAAGTACGCGGGCTGGGATCGGCCAAGCATGGCGGCGGGCATTGGCTCAACCAGCGTACGACCGCTGTCGGCAACCTGCTGCTAACGACTTGGCTGGTCGTGTCGCTGCTTATCATGCCCAATTTTGACCAAGGGACATTAGCACAATGGTTATCACAGCCGACCGTCGCTGTACCGATGATCCTGATGCTGGTTAGCATATTCTGGCATGTCCGTCTGGGCCTGCAGGTGCTGATCGAGGATTATGTCCATGACGACGCGCTGAAATTTGGCGCAATGACGATGCTTAATTTCTATGTGGTTGGCGGAGCCGTGTTCGGCATCTTCACCGTCGCCAAACTTGCCTTTACCGGAGCTGCCGCCTGATGTCCGATGCTTACAAGATTATCGACCACACCTATGACACCGTGGTTGTGGGTGCCGGTGGTTCCGGATTGCGCGCGACGATGGGTAGTGCCGAAGCGGGTCTGAAAACTGCCTGCATTACCAAGGTTTTCCCGACGCGTTCGCATACCGTTGCGGCGCAGGGTGGGATTGCGGCGTCGTTGGGTAACAACTCGCCAGACCATTGGACCTGGCATATGTACGACACGGTCAAGGGCTCCGACTGGCTCGGCGACCAGGACGCGATTGAATATATGGTGCGTGAAGCACCTGCGGCCGTGTACGAGTTGGAGCATGCCGGCGTGCCGTTCTCGCGGAACACCGACGGCACAATCTACCAGCGTCCATTTGGCGGCCACATGCAGAATATGGGCGAAGGCCCTCCTGTGCAGCGCACCTGTGCAGCCGCCGACCGCACCGGTCACGCGATGCTGCATGCGCTCTACCAGCAGAGTTTGAAATATGACGCGGATTTCTTCATCGAATATTTCGCGCTCGACCTGATTATGGAAGATGGAGAATGTCGCGGCGTTATTGCCATGTGCATGGAAGATGGCAGCATCCATCGCTTCAAGAGCCATGCCGTTGTATTGGCAACCGGCGGCTATGGCCGCGCCTATTTCTCCGCAACCTCGGCGCATACCTGCACCGGTGACGGCGGCGGCATGGTGCTTCGCGCTGGCCTGCCGTTGCAGGATATGGAGTTTGTCCAGTTTCACCCGACGGGCATTTACGGCGCAGGCGTGCTGATTACCGAGGGCGCGCGCGGTGAGGGCGGGTATCTGACCAACAGCGAAGGCGAACGCTTCATGGAGCGGTAC
>JANLSY010000291.1:0-3884 GCA_031362665.1 Sphingomonadales bacterium | reverse complement strand
GTTGAGGGCCATGACCTCCGCATCGTTGACGGCCGTGTCGCGATGCGTACGACGCGTGGCTATCAACCCCTCGATGTGCTGTATCGTCGCCTCGACGATGACTATCTCGATCCGCTGATTTTCAAGCCCGAATCCAAGCTTGGTATCCCCGGCATTTTCGACCTTTACCGCGCAGGAAAGATTACCATCGCCAACGCCCCGGGCACCGGCATTGCCGACGACAAGGCGGTTTATAGCTATATGCCCGACATCGTCGAATTCTACACTGGCGAGAAACCAATCCTGAAGAACGTAGATACCTGGCGCTGCTCCGAAAAAGACTCGCTTGCCTATGTGCTCGACCATCTGAGCGAACTGGTGGTCAAGGAAGTTCACGGCTCGGGTGGGTATGGCATGTTGATCGGTCCAGCGGCCAGCAAACGCGAACTCGCAGAATTTCGTGCCAAGCTTGTCGCCAAGCCCGCCAACTATATCGCGCAACCGACATTGGCCCTTTCGACTATTCCGATCTTTACAAACAGCGGCCTCGCGCCGCGCCATGTCGATTTGCGGCCATTCGTTCTTGTGTCACCCGACAAAATCGACATCACGCCCGGCGGCCTGACACGCGTCGCATTGCGTAAAGGCTCGCTGGTGGTGAATTCCAGTCAGGGCGGCGGCACCAAAGACAGCTGGGTTATCGAGGATGACTAGATGCTAGGCAAAACCGCATCCGGCATCTTCTGGCTGTTCCGCTATCTCGAACGGGCGGAGAATATTGCCCGCCTTATCGAGACCGGCCACCGGTTCACGCTCACCCGCAACAGCGGGCGGCAGGATGAATGGCGCTCGATCCTCGCGGCGCTTGGCACCGACGCCGCTTACCGTGCGACCCATGCTGATTATAATGCGGCGCAGGTTGTCGACTATCTGCTGCGCGACAAAAGCAACCCGGGCAATTTGCGCAACCTGATCGACCACGCGCGGCAGAATGCGCGAACGACGCGCACCGCGATAACTCGCGAACTCTGGGAAGCGGTCAACGAATGCTGGATTTGCGTCAATGACGGGCTGAAACGGCAAGTCCGCGAGGCCGATCTGCCCGCAACCATCGACCTGATCGAGCGGCAAACGGCGCAGGTTCGCGGGGCGCTTGAAAACACGATGCTGCGCAATGATGGCTATAATTTCAGCCGTGTCGGCAATTTCATTGAGCGTGCCGACAGCATGGCGCGGCTGCTCGACGTCAAATATTATGTACTGCTGCCGTCGGTATCGTTCGTCGGGTCGTCGCTGGACAATATCCAATGGGAGACGATCTTGCGCTCGACCTCGGCTTACAGCGCATACCGCTGGCTTTACCCTGGCAGAGCCAGTGCAATGGGCATCGCCGATTTCCTGATTCTCGACCGCCGTTTTCCGCGTAGCTTGGCGTTTTGCTATGGCAAGCTCACCGATAATCTGCGCAATCTTGCGATGTCTTATGGCGTCCAGTCGGCAAGCCTGACCGAGGCCGAGCGTATCTACAGCAGCTTCGCCTCGCTCACCTCGGCCTCCATCCTTGAAGACGGATTGCACGAATTCCTGATCGAGTTCCTGCGCGTAAACCGCAATCTGGCCGCGATGGTCGAGCAGGAATATAGGTTCAATTCCTGATGCTATTATCGATCCATCACACCACCGAATATCAATTCGACCAGCCAGTCCATTATGCTCTCCAACGGCTAAAACTGCGTCCGAAGGACGGCGCGGGGCAGGCCATCCATGATTGGCAACTCCGCATAGATGGCGGCAAGGTCGAGGCTGAGCATGACGATCCGCACAACAATCATGTGACACTGATTTCCATCGAGGAAGGCCGCACCGCGATTACGATCAGCTGTCAGGGCACAGTCGAGACTGCTGACAATCATGGCATATTGGGCAAGCACCGCAGCCATGTGCCGCTCTGGGCCTATTGCCGTCCTACAAGGCTCACAAATGCTGCACGCGGTGTACAACGATTACTGATCGGCATCGACCGCGACGCCGAAGACAAGATCGGAATGTTGCACGAACTGTCAGCCCATATCTTGTCGGCGGTCGAATATCGCGGCGGAGCGACCAATGTTGATAGCAGCGCGGAACATGCCATCACCGCAGGCGCCGGTGTCTGTCAGGACCATGCGCATATTTTCATCGCCGCCTGCCGCAGCATCGGTATCCCGGCGCGCTATGTCTCCGGCTATCTAATGATGGACGGCCAGATTGAGCAGACTGCCAGCCATGCTTGGGCCGAAGCGCATATCGACCATATCGGTTGGGTCGGATTTGATATCTCCAACGGCATCAGTCCCGACGGCCGCTATGTCCGCGTCGCCACCGGGTTCGACTATCGCGACGCCGCGCCGGTGTCGGGCATGTCATTTGGTGCCAGAGACAAAAGCATGGTTGTATCCTTGCGTGTCGAACAATAGAGATTCATAAACAGGGCGGGGGCCGGTAGTTTCAAATGACATATTGCGTAGGAATGTTGTTGGATAAGGGCATGGCGTTCATGTCCGATACGCGCACCAATTCGGGCGTGGATAACATCTCGACCTTCCGCAAGATGTTTCATTGGGAAGTTCCGGGCGAGCGTTTCATCAGCATAATGACTGCAGGTAACCTTGCGACCACGCAGTCGCTCATCAGCCAGCTTGAGGAGCGAACCAAGGCGCCAAACGATCGGAAACCATCGATACTCGCAGCGCCCACCATGTTTCAGGTGGCCAACATTATCGGCGCCACATTGCGCGAAACCATCGTCGCGCGGGCGCTGACGGGAGACGAAGCGGCGACACCGAATGCCCCCAATTTCAAGGCGAGCGTCATTTTAGGCGGACAGATAAAGGGCATGGAGCCTCGGCTTTACCTCATCTACCCGGAAGGCAATTTCATCGAGGCGAGCCCCGAGACGCCTTTTTTCCAAATCGGCGAAACCAAATATGGCCGCCCGATATTGGTGCGCGGTTTTGAATCGCAAATGTCCTTTGCCGACATCACCAAGTTACTGATGGTGTCATTCGATTCCACGTTGAAAGCCAATCTTTCGGTCGGCCTGCCGCTCGATCTGATGCTCTACCGCAACGACGAATTCGCGCCGTTTCACGAACGGCGGATCACCGCCGAAGATCCCTATTTCGATAGTATTTCAGAAGGCTGGAGCGAGGCGTTGCGCAATGCGTTTCACTCGCTGCCGGATTATGAACTCGACGCATGATCTGCCTCTGTCCGGAAGCCAGAATTTTCCAGCAGGCCAGCTGACCGCCATCCAAAAAAGTGCGAAGCCAACCGCCTGCAAAGCCGCTCAAACATAATTGACTATTTCAAATTCAACGCCGTCATGGTCGAAGAAGTAAAAGCGCTTGCCCGGTTCATAGTCATCATGACTAAACGGCTCATAGCCCTCTGCAATGACCCGCCGTTCGACTTCATCCAAATCGTCCACGACAATGCCAATATGGTTTAGCGGCGCGCCTTTGCGATATCCTGCCGGTTCGGTCTTGCCAAGTTCAAGCGCGTATACCGCGAGATAAAATTGCTCGTTGCCGACATGAATGGTGTTCCCACCCTTGGCGGCGTGCCCGCGCCAGCGGATATGCCAGTCGAAGATCCGCATGAGATAGTCTGCAGTCCGGTCTGGATTGCTTACCGCGATATTGACATGTTCGATAAAATTGTGCGCCATAGGTCAGGTTCCTTTTCTTTATTTGACCCGAAAAAGTCAGATTCCGGGTTGACGCCGCTCTTTTGCAACCTAAACCTAAGTTTAGGTCAAGCTATTTTTTTGGAGCCTTGCAATGAAAGCAACGGATTTCGTCTCGATCGGCGTTTTGGCGAGCCGCACTGGCCTGTCCGTGTCTGCCATTCGATTTTACGAACGA
>JANLSY010000282.1:0-3162 GCA_031362665.1 Sphingomonadales bacterium | reverse complement strand
GCGTCCGCCAAGGCAAGGGGCAACCGATCCGCGACGATGGCCCGCAATCGCACCTCGCAAAGGTCGGGACGCCGACAATGGGCGGGCTGATGATCCTGATCGCAATATCGGTGTCGATGCTTTTGTGGATGGATCTCAAGAATATCTACGTCTGGGCGTGCCTGCTGGTGATGGCCGGTTTCGGCATCGTTGGATTCATGGACGATTATGACAAGGTCAAAAAGCGCAGCCATAAAGGGGTTTCGGGCAAGGTACGACTGCTATTCGAGTTTGCGATTGCAGGCGTCGCGGTATCGCTTATCGTGTGGCAGTCGGGCGGAATGCTCTATCTGCCGTTCGTCAATGGGCCGGTCGCTGACCTGGGTTGGTGGTATGTGCCCTTCGGGGCCTTTGTAATCGTTTCGTTCGGTAACGCTGTCAATCTGACCGACGGCCTCGACGGCCTTGCGACAATGCCGGTTATCATAGCCTCGATTGCTTTCATGCTGATTGTCTACATGGTCGGTAATGCCAAATATGCCGAATATCTCGGCATACCCTTTTACTTGGGTGCGGGCGATCTTGCGATGCTGTGCGGTGCAATCGTTGGCGCGGGCCTTGCCTTCCTCTGGTTCAATGCGCCGCCCGCAGCAGTTTTTATGGGCGATACTGGCAGTCTGGCGTTGGGTGGAACCCTCGGCGCAATCGCGGTCGTTGCACATCATGAATTCGTTCTCGCCATCATCGGCGGACTTTTCGTGGTTGAAGCATTATCGGTCATCATACAGGTGTTTTGGTTCAAGCGAACGGGCAGGCGGGTTTTCCGCATGGCGCCGATCCATCATCATTTCGAACAGCTTGGCTGGTCCGAGCCAACTGTGGTCATCCGTTTCTGGATTGTCGCTTTCGTTCTGGCGCTTGCAGGGCTATCGACCCTCAAGCTCAGATGATTACCAGCCCGGCCTTCAAAAACCGCAAATTTGCCCTTTTGGGCCTTGCCCGATCCGGCCTTGCGGCTGCGCATTCGCTCGCCGCTGGCGGGGCGCAGTTGCTGGCGTGGGATAATGACGAAGGCGCGCGCGCGAAGGTTGCGGACATCGCCACTATTACCGATCCTTTGGATTCCGACCTGTCGGGCTATGACGGGATTGTGGTGTCGCCCGGGGTGCCGATAAACCGTCATCCCATTGCCGATAAGGCGAAGGCAGAGGGCATTCCGCTTATCGGCGATATCGAGCTTTTTTCGATGGCGCGACCAGTCCTGCCGCCGCATCGCGTCATCGGGATTACAGGCACCAACGGCAAATCGACCACGACGGCGTTGGTGCACCACCTTCTCAAAAGCGCCGCGCTGCCAACCCGGATGGCCGGCAACATCGGTCTGCCGATATTGTCTCAGGCACCCTTATCGGCGGGCGGAGTCTATGTGCTCGAACTGTCGAGCTACCAGATCGACATCACGCACACGCTCGCCTGCGAGGCCGCGGCGCTGATCAACCTGTCGCCTGACCATCTTGACCGCTACGATGGCTATGCAGGCTATATGGCGGCGAAGGCGCGGCTGTTCGACATGCAGACTGCGAAGCAGCATTCGGTGTTCGGCAAGGGCGACGACGATACCGCTCGCATCTATCGCGAGGTGCTCGCCAAGCGCGGCGCGAGCGTCGTCCGACTCGCCGATCCGGCGCAGGTATATGGGCAGGACGAATGGCCCAGCCTGCAAGGCCCGCACAATCTCCAGAATGTCGCCGTCGCCATCGCATTGGTCGAGGCTTTGGGGATCACCGAAGCACAATGGCGGCCTGCACTTGCCAGCTTCAGAGGCCTCGCGCATCGTATGGAAATTGTTGCAACACGCAACGGCGTGCTGTTTGTCAACGACAGCAAGGCAACTAACGCCGCATCGACTGCACCCGCGCTGGCGGCCTATCCGCGGATCCACTGGATTGTCGGGGGCCTTGCGAAGTCCGACAATCTTGACGAATGCGTGCCGAACTTCGGCCATGTCGTCAAAGCCTATACTATAGGTGAGGCGGGGCCGCTTTTTACCAAATTGCTGTCGCCGCACATGCCGGTTGAAACGAGCGAGATGATGGGTGCAGCGGTCTGTTCTGCGGCGTCGCAAGCTCAGCCCGGTGATGTGATCATGCTGTCGCCTGCCTGCGCGTCGTTCGACCAGTTCAAGGATTTCGAAGCCCGCGGCGATGCTTTTAGAGCGATTGTCGAGGCCTTATGAGCGGCGACCGTCAGGAAGTACCTTGGGTACTCGCAGCCAAGACTGGCAAGATCGGTTTCGCCAACCGGCTGGGCCGCGGCGATCGTTCGCCGCTGGGCGTGTGGTTCTGGGAATTGGACAGGGTATTGCTCGCGCTGATGCTCGTGCTAATCGCTATCGGCCTGCTCGCTGTCGCGGCGGCTTCGCCTGCAGGAGCGCAGCGTTTGTCTTCCTCGACAACGCAGCTCAACCCGCTCTATTTCTTTTATCGCCAGCTGACATGGATGGTGGTTGCGGTGCCTGCGATGCTGTTCATCTCGATGTATCCGCGAGATCAGGCGCGCCGTTTTGCGATAGTCGGCTTCGGAATCTTCTTCGTGCTGCTGGCGCTGGTGCCCGTGCTTGGCCGCGAGGTGAATGGGTCGCAGCGCTGGATAGGTGCCGGTTTTGCGGGGTTGCAGCCATCCGAATTCCTTAAGCCCTTCTTTGCGGTAACAATGGCATGGATAATAAGCTGGCGCCTCAAGGATCCGAACCTTCCTGTCCGCTTGATTACCAGCATCGGCACCGGACTTGTTTGCATGTTCCTGATGGCGCAGCCCGATCTGGGCCAAACCATATTGTTTGCCGGAACCTGGTTCGCGCTGATGATGGTATCGGGCGTTCCTGCGTCGCGACTTTGGGCGATGATGATTGGCGGTGCGGTCGGGCTCATCCTCGCGTATAATTTCTATCCGGTCGCGACGCAGCGCATCGACGCGTGGATTTTCGGGACCGAAGGGTTGACGCACGATAAAATGGCGATGGCGACGCTAACCAGCGGTGGCTTCATAGGCGTGGGTCCGGGGCTTGGCACGAAAAAATATTCGTTACCGGAAGGCCATACCGATTATATTTTTTCGGTAATCGGCGAAGAATTCGGGCTTCTGGCTTGCATGGTCATTGCCATTCTCTATTTTGCCATAATG
>JANLSY010000258.1:0-6638 GCA_031362665.1 Sphingomonadales bacterium | reverse complement strand
TTCTCAAAGGGTTGCGTAACCCATGGCCGAATTAGCTTATATTATGTGGGGGGATATGTGGGGGTAACTTTTACCTAACTGTAGAAAAGGTTTTAAAACAATGGTATCTACAGCTTGTTCGATACAAGCCCTGCCACCATTTATGCGCTTCCTCGCACCAGCAGCCTTACCGGTACCGGTGAGATATCCGGCTCTTCAACCTTCAAAATCGCAATCAGTGCCTCGACCAGCATTTCGCCGGCGCGGATATAATCCTGTTCGATCGTGGTAAGCGGAGGCTGCGCGTAGCCTCCGGTTGCAATACCATCGAAGCCGACAACGCGGACATCCTTACCGACTGCGATGTGATGTTCTTCGAGTGCGCGCATAGCTCCAAGCGCGATAAAGTCGTTCGCACAAAACAGGCCGTCGAAGGCGACTCCGTCTCGAATCAGCCCGCCGACCGCCTCATAACCCTGCTCTTCGCGCACTGCATTTTCCGGCAATGGCGGGCAAATGACCGGCAGGCCTTTTTCGTGCGTCACCGCCATATAGGTATCGATGCGGTCCCTAAATTGCGGCTGTTCGCTGTTCATCGGGCCGATATAAGCGATGTTCCGGCAGCCTTTAGAAAGCAAATGACCTATCGCCAGCCGCGCGCCCTGTTCATTGTCGCTTTGGATCGAAACCAGATCCTGCATGCTCGCGCCCCAACAGATCATGGGTGTCCGATGTTTCGCGTAATCACCGAAAAACTGCCAGCCTTCTACATTCTGACCGCTGCCGATGACGATCAGGCCGTCTGCCTGCCTGCTGCCGGTATAATTGGCGAAAAAGTTGGCTGGCGAGTCCTGGAACGAAACTATGAGATTATAGCCGCGTTCCGATGCCGAGGCTGCGATACAGCCCAACAGAGAAAGATAGAAGGGATTGATGTTCGCCTTATTCTCGCCCTTGCGAACAAGAATCACGAGCGCGATCGAATAGGTCTGTTGCGTCCGTAAGCGGAGCGCGTTGTGATCGACCGTGTAGTTCAGTTCGTTCGCGAGCTTGACGATACGCGCACGCGTATCCTCGTTGACTTTTTTGTCCCCGCGCAGTGCACGCGATACTGTGGGTTGTGAAACCCCCAGCATCGCCGCGATCTGATGCGCCGTTATCCGCCCCTCTTTGCCCATGAGAGCGCTTTTAGCAGCCATGTCCGTGCAAGTCACTTGTTCATCAGATGCTTGGCGAGCGCATGATAGGCGGGCAACGAAGTTGGGTCGAAATTCACATTTCCGGCCACCGGATGCGACGCGAAGCGCGCGATCACCATTTGCGCCTTGGGGTCGATATAGATTGCCTGCCCATGAATACCGCGCGCGGAATATGCTTTATGCTCGTTGTGGCTGACCCACCACTGGTTGCGATAGGACCAGCCGGGCAGGGTGGGGTAAGCGCCGTTCTTGGCAAATTCGGCTTTCCCGCCGCCTTTGACGATGTCTGCAATGGCCGCAGTTGGAACGATCTGCTTGCTCTTCCATTTTCCGCCGAGCCGCATCATCTCGCCAAACCGCGCCATGTCACGCAGGGCAGGCATCAAGCCGCCGCCGCCGAATGGCGTTCCCTGCGAATCTACCTGAATCGCTGCATCTTGCTCCATGCCAAGCTTTGACCAGAAGCGATCCTCCAGTTGATCTCGCAGCGGCGCACCGCCTGCGCGCGCGACGATCCACCCGAGCGCGTCGGTATTCGCTGTGCGATAAGTAAAGCGTTCGCCATGCTCGCCCTTAGGGCCAATTGTCGGCAGAAAAGCGAGGAAGCCATCGGGGCCGGTGTAGTTTGCAGGACGCGGTGCGGCGCGGCCAGCGACAGCGTATCGGGCGATATCGGCGTTGGGGTTAGTATAAGTTTCGTCGAAAGCGATGCCGGTGGTCATATCCATCACTTGCCGGACGGTCGCGGTGCCAAAGCCGCTGCCTGCCAGTTCGGGAACATAGGCGGTCACCGCCTTATCGGGATCAAGCTTGCCCTCGGCGACTAGGCTGGCGGCTATGGTGCCGACAAAGGACTTGGTGACCGAATACGCGATATGCTGTGTTTCCGGTGTCGTTACGCCGAAATAGCGTTCGTAAACAATCCGCCCCTTGTGCAGCACGACGATGCCGTCAGTGTAGTTCGCGGCCAGCGAGTCCTTCCAGCTCATCTGCTGAGTGCCGCCAATCGGGGTGAAGGTCACAGCGTCGATATCGGCGCGCTCGGCGCGCGGAAAGATATAGGTCGGCGAGGCGCCGCGCCGCAGCGGGGCCGACTGCACAAATTGCCGCCAGTTGGAAAAGCTCCAGCGCGTCTTGGGGAAGGTGCGATAACCGCTGTCTTCCAAGCCGACGATTTTGTCTGGCGCAGGAGGCGTGCCCTGCATCCACCCAAGCTTGGCGGGATCGCTTGCCGCTGCGTCCATTGGCTGTGCTAGCTGCGCCATCGCCGCACTGCTCAAAAGCACGGCGACCGCAAACATCAATGCTGCCTTTTTCATCGATCATCCTCCCCTGTTTTCGCAAGAGAGGATGGCTCAATCACGATGCCAGCGCAACCTCGGGTTCGACAAATGCCAAGCCAAGGCTTTCGGCCACAGCATTGCTGGTGACCATGCCCTTGTGGACATTCAGGCCAGCAAGCAGGCCTTTGTCTTTGCGAATGGCATCGAGCCCGTGATCAGCAAGCGCCAAGCCATAAGGCAAAGTCGCATTGTTGAGGGCCGCTGCGCTGGTTTGCGGGACGGCGCCGGGCATGTTGGCGACGCAATAATGGATGATACCGTCGACGACATAAGTCGGCTGGGCATGGGTGGTGGCATGGCTGGTTTCGAAACAGCCGCCTTGATCGATGGCGACGTCGACCAGTACCGATCCGGGTTTCATATGCTTCAGCATCGCGCGGGTCACGAGCTTTGGTGCACTTGCACCAGGGATAAGCACTGCGCCGATCACCGCGTCGGCGACGCTGATTTCATTGTCGATAGTTTCCAGCGTCGAATAGCGCGTGCGCACGCGGCCCTGGAACATCTCGTCAAGTTGGCGCAGGCGCGCGAGCGAGCGATCGACAATTGTGACTTCTGCGCCAAGGCCAACCGCCATGCGTGCGGCATGGGTGCCCACGACGCCGCCGCCGATTACGCAGACCCGGCCCGCAGGAACGCCGGGGACGCCGCCCAACAAAATGCCAGCTCCACCCTCACTGCGTCGCATCGCTTCGCCCGCGGCTTCGATGGCCAAGCGGCCTGCGACTTCACTCATTGGCGCGAGCAAGGGCAGGGTTCCCTTGTCATCAGTGACAGTTTCATAGGCGATGGCAGTGCAGCCGCTGGCAATCAGGCCCTTGGCCTGCTCGGGGTCGGGCGCGAGATGGAGATAAGTGAAGAGCAACTGGCCGGGGCGCAACTGGACCCATTCGCTCGGCTGCGGTTCCTTGACCTTGACGATCATCTCGCAACCGGAGAAAATTTCGGCGGCGGTTTGCGCGATTTCGGCGCCCGCCGCGCGATAGGCGTCGTCGCCCGACATGATACCAGCGCCCGCGCCCGACTGAACAACGACCTGATGTCCGCGCGCGACATATTCGCGCACGGCACCGGGGGTCAGGCCGACGCGGTATTCATGGACTTTGATTTCGCTGGGGACGCCGACGCGCATTTCTCTTCTCCTGTGTGAGTCTCTATGCTGGAGAAATAGCACTGTCTTTGTTCGGATACTCCGCAAAGATTCGACATGCAGGCCGGTTTAACGCATATATTCTGCGCAATATTTAAGAAAGATGATGGAAATATGCAACTCGACCGCACAGACCGCAAACTACTACGTGCACTAGTGTCGAATGGCCGCGCAACGCAGCAGGAACTGGGCGAGGCCGCGGGGCTGTCGCCGAGTGCAGCTGCGCGGCGGCAAAAGGCGTTGGAGGACGCCGGAATCTTGCGCGGCTACCGCGCCGATGTGAACTTGCGAAAACTCGGCTTTGGCGCGACGGTTATGGTGACGATCACTCTCGACAGCCAGAGCGAGGAGGCGATGGCCACGTTCGAAGCAGCGGTCGCGGACAGCCCGTCGATTATCCGCTGCCATTTGATGAGCGGGCGAAATGATTATCTTGTCGTGGTTCGCGCTGCGTCCATCGAGGACTATGAAATCATCCACCGGCAGGAAATTGCCCGGCTGCCCAGAGTAGCGCGGATCGAGACGGCATTTGCCTTGCGCGAAGTCATAAACCGGACGGTGCCGCCACGTTTGCTGGCGTGACACGCGATAAAAAGCAGCCCCGAACTTGGAACATCACGTCCACTTTGCCGTTCATTCTCCCACAAAGGAGATTTCTGATGGGTAGAACAATTGGCATTAGCGTTGGCGGCTTGATCTTGCTTCTGATCGTGGTGGCTGTCCTCTTTTAGCAGGAATTACGCACTAACTTAATGAACCGGCGGATAATTCCACCCGCGGAGAACTGCATCATGTTAATGATGGACGTGGCGCAGGATAGTGCCATCATCGAAAAATTCGAAAATCTGGTACGCAGCGCCGAATTTCCCTGTGTTGGCGCGAAGTCGGCTCTCAACAAATCGCAAATGCATTTTGTCGTGGCTGATGACATTTGCTCCGCCTGGGACGATTTGCGGATATTGCCCCAGATTACCGCGCTTGCGAGACATTACCGGGCGCAACCTGATCTGTTTCAGTCGCTTGTGGTGATTTTCCGCAAGACTGAACCGTTGACCGAAAGGTGGTTCGAACGAGTAGTCTGGGACCGGCTGCAATCACTGAGTGATAAAGACGAATGGTTCGGCGCAAAAGTCGATCCACGCACAAGCACCGATCCCGATGATCCGCATTTCGCTGTCAGTTTTGGCGGCGAAGCGTTTTTCGTGGTCGGCCTTCATCCCAATGCCAGCCGCCCCGCGCGCCGGTTCGACCATCCCGTGATGGTGTTCAACTTGCACAACCAGTTCGAAGTGCTGCGGGCCGAAGGGCGTTACGAAGGGCTGCGAAACAACATATTAAAACGCGACGAAATGCTGGCGGGCAGCATCAACCCGATGCTGGCGCAGCATGGGGAGAAATCTGCGGCACGCCAGTATAGCGGTCGCGCCGTCGAAGATAACTGGGCTTGTCCGTTTTCCCGCAAGAGTGTGGCGGCATGAAGAAGCATGAAATCGCGCCACGTTCTGGTGTGGCCTTTACGATGAACAAGGGCGACTTGCTCACCGTAATCGACCCGCGCGGCGAGCAGGTTGCCGATCTTGTCGCTTACGCGCAGAGCAACCACCGCGAGGTCATCTCTTCCGGACGGACGCTGGATTATGCTTCGCGGATTTTTCTAACCACCGGTGATCCGCTCTATTCGAATCGCAGCAATATCATGCTGACCATTGTCGAGGACGATGTCGGGCGGCATGATTTCCTGCTGACACCGTGTTCGCAGGACACGTTTCGGATCATTTACGGTGACGAGCATCCGCATCAGGGTTGCTTCGGTAATCTCGCCGAGGCGTTGAAGCCCTTCGGTATCGAAGCCGATGACATACCAGTGGCGTTCAACTGCTTCATGCACGTTGCGATTGATGGTAAGAGCGGCGAAATATCAGTCCAGCCGCCATTAAGCCGTGCAGGCGAGCGGATAGTATTCCGCGCAGAGATGGATTTAATAATCGGCCTTACCGCCTGTTCGGCGCTCCAATCCAACAACGGGTCGTTCAAGCCGATTAAGTATATGGTGTCCTCCACCGAAGGACAGTTAGCTATGCCTGCAATCAAACCGATGCTGCGGCCATCAACGCTTTAATAGTGCATGTCGTTGGCCGACACGAGCAGGCGGAGGTGGGCGTTGAATGCTTTGTTCGCGGTAAAGGGCATTCAGAAGACGGCTAAGGGGTCATTTTCCAGCATCAGTGCTTTATGAAACCATTTACACATTTGACGCAAGACTGTGATGAAATTGTCACATTTGTCAAAAAGGACAACAGGACTGACAGAATATTGCTTGATTGCACTCCACTTTGATGTTTGTGTGCACCTGCACAATAAATGCGCTGGCAATAAAATATTAACCATAGCGCGGGCATTAGATTTAGCGGGAAGAGGACGGCAATTGCCGACGGCCACGCAACGCGTTGGTCACCGGCTAATAATGTAGCGCACCTAAGAAGGGGTAATTATATGCGTAAATCAATTTTGCAACTGGCTGCCATGAGCATCGCGATGAGCGCGTTGGCCGTTTCGGCTCCAGCATTCGCTCAGGACGAAGCGGCTGAAGAAGCGTCTGGTCCAATCACATTGACTGGCGGCATCGCTGTTGTTTCAGACTATCGTTTCCGCGGCGTTTCGCTTTCCGACAAGGATTTCGCAGTTCAGCCATATCTGACCGTGAAGCATGAATCAGGCTTCTACGTCGGTGTATGGGGTTCGAACCTCGCAGAAAATACAGGTGATGACGTCGAGGTCGACCTTTATGCAGGTTTCTCGGGCGGCGATACGGTGACCTATGACATCGGCGCGACCTATTATGTCTATCCCGGTGTATCGAGCTTCAACTATGTCGAATTCACAGGCAAGCTTGGTACTACGGTTGGCCCGGCGACCATTGGTGGTCAGCTCAGCTATGTGCCGAGCCAGGACAATACTGGTAACAAC
>JANLSY010000243.1:0-2248 GCA_031362665.1 Sphingomonadales bacterium | reverse complement strand
GTCCGCGAATATGCGAGCGGTGTGCGGGATCGCAGTTTTCCGGGTCCCGAGCAGCTTTACCAGCCTGTTTAACGCAGGGCTGGTCTATCGCTACGAGTCCCGCTAAGGACGGCGGCAACTTATGGTTATCACCCAAATTCGGAGGCCCTTTTGGCTTTGACACCGACTGACAAGCGCGCCGGAAGCGACGAAGCTTTCCTACGCGAAGTGGACGATGCAGTCCGCGCCAGCGATTTAACCGGTTTCTGGAAACGCTATGGCCGCTGGCTAGTCGCCGCAGTCGTTGCGGCACTTTTGGCGTTTGGCGGTTACATCATTTATCGCAACCAACAACAAGCAGCAGCCGATAAGCAGGGTGAAGAATTTGTCGACGCGATGGACAAATTGCGCGCCGGACAGGAAAAAGAAGCGCGCGCCAAGCTGGGCACGCTGGCCAAGGCCGACCAGCCGGGATATCGCGCGATGGCGCAGTTGGTCGAGGCAAACCTGCTTGGCGAAGATGGGAAAACTAAGGAAGCAGTTGCCATTTACGCCAAGGTTGCGAGTGACAGCAGCCTACCACAAACCTTTCGCGATTTAGCGCTCATTCGCCAGACGAGCGCCGAGTTTGACACGCTGCCGCCGCAAACGGTCATTGACCGGCTGAAGCCACTGGCGGTCGCCGGTACCGCCTGGTTCGGCAGCGCCGGCGAGCTGACAGCAATATCCTATATGAAGTTGGGCAAGGACAATCTTGCTGGCCCCATTTTTGCCCAGATTGCTAAGCAAGACGGGCTTCCGCAAAGCCAACGTAGCCGTGCGCAACAGATGGCAGGCGCGCTCGGCGTCGATACCGTTCAGGTTGATGAAAAGCGCAATGCGGCAACGAAGGCGACTGAAGCCGCCTCCAAGGGAGAGTAAATAGGTGAAGACTAGCGCAAAATTGCTTTTGGCCTTGGCCGCATCCACATCGCTTGGCGGATGTGCTGTCCTCGACAGCGTTCGCGGCGACGCGGGCAAGAAGAACAACACCCCTACAATCGGCAACCGTGTCGACATATTGGGCGGCGAACGCGACATGGAGGTAGATCCCGCGTTAGCTGGTGTTGCGGTCATCTTGCCACCTGCCGTCGTTAACGATGCATGGGCACAACCTGGCGGCAACGCCTCCAAATCCCCGGGCCATGTCGAGTTGGGTCAGGGCCTTGCCCGTATCTGGACGGCGACTGTTACCGGCGCCAACCCGCGTGCGCGTCTTGCTGCAAGCCCTGTGGTAAGCGACGGACGACTTTATGTGGTAGATACGACCGCGCGCGTGACGGCGTTCGACGCCAATAGCGGCGCGCAAGTCTGGTCCAACGCGCTCGAGATCGAGGATGATGGCAAGGCATCGCGCTTTGGTGGCGGCGTTAGCGCAACGAGTACGATGGTATTTGCAACGAACGGCGTTGGCGATGTTGCAGCGCTTGCCGCTGACACCGGGGCGTTGAGCTGGAAGAAGCGCCCTTCTGGTCCGCTCCGCGGCGCACCGACTTTGTCGAACGGCAACGTCTATGTGATGACACAGGACAACCAGATTTATGCCCTGCGGCAATCGGACGGTGAAGCCCAGTGGAACGAGGCGGGTCCCGTCGCGGCGTCGGGTATTTTCGGCGTTGGCGCTCCCGCCGCTGCGCAGGGGACGGTGATTGCAGGCTATTCGAGCGGCGAGCTTGCTGCATATCGCTATGAAAACGGCCGTAGCCTTTGGAGCGATACTTTGTCGCGCACCGCGATGTCGACCAGCGTGTCAACGTTGACCGATATCGACGCCGATCCCGTAATCGACCGCGGCCGCGTGTTTGCGCTCGGCAAGGGTGGCCGCATGGCATCCTATGAACTGGTTAGCGGCCAGCGCATCTGGGAAATCAATATAGCGGGCATTTCGACTCCGGTTTCGGCGGGCGAATGGGTGTTCGTGATGACCGACGAGGCGAAATTGCTATGTGTCGCGCGGTCGAGCGGCAAGATCCGCTGGATTGCGAAGCTGCAACGCTACGACAATGAGAAAAAGAAAAAGGGCCCGATCAGCTGGTATGGTCCGGTCCTCGCTGGTGGCCGCCTGCTGGTGGTCAACTCGCGAGGACAGCTTTGGTCAGTCGCCCCTGCCGATGGCACAGCGTCGCAATCGGCAGATTTGAAATCCGACGTGTCGCTAGCCCCGGTTGTCGCCAACCAGACACTTTATGTGCTAGACGATGGCGGACGCGTTTCTGCCTTTCGCGGGTAA
>JANLSY010000220.1:0-2791 GCA_031362665.1 Sphingomonadales bacterium | reverse complement strand
CCCGATGGCGACCCACTCGATTGCAAGGCGGCGGCGTAAATTCATGGCGCTTAATCGAATTCCTTGCGCCAAATATCAATCATTTCTCAAGGAGCTGAGACGGACAGCTTTTCCAGCTGGGTCCAGTTGATGCCAATTTCTCCATCGAGATACTGTACAACGCCGACCCGCCAAAGATAATCGCCAGCAGGCAGATCGGACAAGGTGACGCGGTCGCCGTCAAGTCCCGCTTCATCGACCATCGCAATCCGGTCGGTGGCATTGCGGAATATCTGGAAATGGAAGCGTTGCGTGCCTTCGCCTTCGCCAATCCAGCGGAAGGAATAGCCTTCGTCGCTTTGGCCTACGCTGGCGGTAACGCCGTTCAGGCGGCGTTTGAAGGTGAAGGTCGCGGGTATTCCTTGAATACCGCTTTCTGAAATCGCGCGGGATCGAATAAAATAGTTGCCGTTGGGAAGCCCGGCAAATTCCGCTTTACCTTCGGGAGCGATGGTATCGGCGACCTGTTCGATGAACCCCGCATCTGTTGCAATGGTATAGCGAACGCCGCCGGGATTATCGGCCGCGAAGCGAACAATCTTTTCGGCCTGGGTTTTCCCCGGTTCGATGATTGATGGTGGGGGAAGCAACGCCTCGGTTACGACGCCGCCGCCCATTCTGACGGCCAGACCATTACCAGCGGGCAGCGAACGGGTTGTGCTGGAACCCGCTTCGACCGCAAGTGCACCTTCGACCACTTCAGCATAATCGTTTCCGTTATCCGGATCATAACGCGACTGGAAATCAGTGCCACGCACTGCAGAAACGGCCTTGGGCGTGCGCACATGATATCGGTCGTCGCCAGATTTATGTTTTACCACCGAAGATCGGGCGCCGCCTTTGGCAATGTTGAAATCATAATCGAGGCTACCTCCGAGGACATAGCTGCGCAGGCGGCTGATTCGTACATTGCTGTTCGACGGCAGCGAGATGCGTGAGCCATCATCAAGCATCATCGTAACGAACGACGACGGCCCGGTGCTAATATTGGTGCCCTCGGGCAGAACCTGACCAACCGAGGCGCTTCCCGAATTTGCCAGCACCTGCCCGCGTACCGAAATCAGCTTCGCATTGGCAGGCCGGTATTTGAGCAGGCTGCGTGAAATTACCAGTATCTTGCCAATCGGGATGGCGTGGGGGTTGGATATACGGTTTTGCTGCTGGACGATCTTGTAGCTTTGCGGATTGTGCAAATAGCGCTCGCCAAGCGTAATCAAATTGTCGCCCTTGCGTACCGTGTACCGGATCGGTGCATCATCTGACGCCGACGCCATCGGCGCCAGAATGAATGCTAAAAGGACAGCAATCTTGCTGAAACCGGCAGCTAAAAAACGCATGTTCACTCGCCTTTTGCGATCGTCTCCAGCCGGTAGCCATAGCCGAACACGGTAAAAATCCGAAATCCGTTTTCCGGCTGCAAATCGAGCTTTGAACGGACACGCGAAATATGCATGTCGAGCGTGCGGGTCGCCAGCGCCGCCGTCGTCCGCCAGATCGCCTCCATCATGTAATTGCGCGACAGCGTGCGATCGGCGTTGCGGAAGAACAGGTCCGCCAGTTCGAACTCTTTAGCGGTCAGGGTTATTTGTTTGCCGTTGATCGTCACCGCCTGGTCTATCCGGTTGAGATGATATTTGCCATACGTCGCCTCGGCATCGAATGCGCCGCCGCCTGCATTCCGGCGCAGCATCGCGTTGATTCGCGCGGCTACGACGCCGCGATCTTCGGGTTTGGTGATATAGTCATCCGCTCCCGCATTCAGCGCATCGCTGATGTCCTTTTTCGCCGAACGATTGGTCATCATGATTACCGGTGGGCATTCGGGTAATGCGGTCTTCATCCATTGCAGCGTAGCCAGCCCGTCTTTGCCAGGAATATTCCAGTCGAGGATCAGCAAGTCGAAAGTTTCGCGCACCAATGCCTGAGACAAAAGGTTGCCGTTGGAAAAGCTGACCGCAACATGCCCTTGCTCTTCAATGATAGATTTCAGGAAGTTGATGACGTCGGTTTCGTCGTCGGCAATGACTACGCGCATGATATTTGGTTATCCCCTCGACGCAACTTCAGAACCGAGGATGCGTTACAATAAGATGCAAATATGCGGATTTGTTTCATTAGGCCAGACGAACCGGACCCTCTTTACAACCATTTACAATGCTGAATGCTGGGTTAAGCTGCAGAAACGCTTTGAATTTGGCTGGGGCGGCAGGGATCGAACCTGCGAATGGCGGCATCAAAAGCCGCTGCCTTACCGCTTGGCGACGCCCCAGCATGCAATCGGACCAGCCGCTGCGGCGCGCCTTATATCGCGGGAAACATCATTCGCAACCGCTTAATCGATACGTTGCACCCAGCCGTGGGTGTCGGGACTGACGCCGCGCTGAATATCGACAAGTTTGGCCCGTAATTGCTGCGTCATCTGGCCCGGACCACCGGCACCGATGGTAAAGCTGCCGTCGGTCGAATGCACCCTGCCCACCGGAGTGACGACCGCAGCAGTACCGCAGGCAAAGGCTTCGACGAGCTTGCCCGATGTTGCATCGGCGCGCCATTGGTCGATGGCGTAACGTTCCTGGCGAACCGTCAGGCCCTGTTCGTGCGCCAGCGTCAGGATCGATTCGCGGGTAATGCCCTCCAATATCGTCCCATCGGTCGGCGGCGTAATCAGCGTTCCGTCGTCGAAGAGAAAAAACAGGTTCATGCCGCCCAATTCTTCGATCCAGCGATGTTCGGCGGCGTCGAGGAACACGAC
>JANLSY010000186.1:0-2149 GCA_031362665.1 Sphingomonadales bacterium | reverse complement strand
GCCTTCCCGAATATCGCTGCCCTTCGGGTAGAATTCGCGAAGCTCCATACACGCATAAACTGCGGCAATGAGCAGGAGCATCAGCCAGTGCAGCGAAATAGACAGCGAAGAATAACGCGAACGTGGTGCAGCACTTGCCATATTAAAGTCTCCTTGAGCAGGATAGGCCCTACCCCTTTATCATGCATCCACATTGTCATAGATCAAAGTCACAGGAAAGGCCTCAGAAAAGCCCGGTTATCGCGCCGTCAGCATCAATGCCAATCCCTTCGGCGGCGGGAATTTTCGGAAGACCAGGCATAGTCATTATTTCCCCGCAGACGGCAACGACAAAGCCGGCACCGGCGGATAACCGCACTTCACGCACAGGCACGATATGTCCGGTGGGTGCACCAAGCGCGGTTGGATCAGTCGAAAAACTATACTGTGTTTTCGCCATGCAGACCGGCAGATGGCCATAACCGGCTTTCTCCCAATCGGCGAGCTGGCGCAGTACGCTGGGTTCCGCAACCGCCGCTGATGCGCGATAGATCCGGGTGGCGATGATATTCATTTTATCGAACAGCGTTTCATGCTGGTCATAAATCGGCGCGAACTGAGCCGTATTACTATCCGCCAAAGCTGCAACTTCATGCGCTAACTCCTCGGCGCCTTGGCCGCCATCGGCCCAATGATGGCAGACGATTGCTTTGCACCCATGCTGCGCGGCCACCGCCCGAATGGCGGCAATCTCCGCATCGGTATCGGTAGTGAAATGGTTGACTGCCACGACCGCTGGAACGCCGAACTGGCGAATATTTTCGATATGGCGAACGAGGTTGACCGAACCCCGTTGCACGGCTTCGACGTCCTCGGATGCTAAGTTTGTCTTGCTCACACCGCCATTCATTTTCAGCGCACGAACCGTCGCAACAATCACCACTGCGCTCGGGGCCAAGCCGCTTTGACGGCATTTGATGTCGAAGAATTTCTCCGCCCCCAAATCCGCGCCAAATCCCGCTTCGGTCACGACATAATCGCCTAGCGAAAGCGCGGTCCTGGTTGCAATCACCGAGTTACAGCCATGCGCAATGTTTGCAAACGGCCCACCGTGCAAAATCGCCGGATTCCCCTCAAGCGTCTGGACAAGATTGGGCTTGATGGCTTCGGCGAGTAAAACGGTCATTGCACCATCGGCCTTCAGGTCCCGCGCGGTAACCGGCTTGCGGTCACGCGTATAGCCGATTACGATTCGGCCCAGACGTTGCTCCAAATCAGCTATATCTGTGGCAAGACAGAAGATTGCCATCACTTCGGATGCAACCGTGATGTCAAATCCACTTTCACGGGGATAACCATTCGCCACCCCGCCGATAGACTGAACAATGTCACGCAGCGCGCGATCGTTGACGTCCATTACCCGCCGCCAGACTATGCGGCGGACATCTATATCGAGGGCATTACCCCAATGGATATGATTATCGATCATCGCCGCCAGCAAATTATGCGCGGCTGTTATCGCGTGGAAATCACCGGTGAAATGCAGATTGATATCGGCCATCGGGGCAACTTGCGCATAGCCGCCACCGGTCGCGCCGCCCTTGGTGCCGAAGCACGGACCAAGCGACGGTTCGCGCAATGCAAGCACCGTCTTGCGACCGGTGCGGTTGAGCGCATCGGCTAGGCCAACCGATGTCGTGGTTTTGCCCTCTCCAGCTGGCGTCGGGTTGATGGCGGTAACCAGAATGAGCTTGCCGTCGGACGTCTGACCGTTTGAGGCAGGAATGTTCAGCTTGGCCTTGTATCGACCGTAAGGTTCCAGGTCCTCATCTGCGAGTCCTATCTTAGCGGCGATTTCCTGGATTGGCCGCAGGCTTGCTGCATTCGAAATTTCGATATCGGTCCTCATAAGGCCGTTGTAGCCAGATGCGTGGTTTGATAGCAAGTGCCGCTCAGAGGGCTAAAAACTTCATGCTTGCGCCTGATCTGTTATCACTGTATTATGCGCACAATACACAAGGAGTGCGACCCAATGAAATCCCCTTTCATCCTTCTCCCCCTCGCCGCAATGGCCGTTTCGGCTTGCAGCCTCAGCGTCGATGCCGAGGACGAGCGCCTTACTTCCGACGGCAAGACCATCTCCACCACCGCCGCGACCACAGGTTCATTC
>JANLSY010000179.1:0-1946 GCA_031362665.1 Sphingomonadales bacterium | reverse complement strand
AGATCGGCCGAATGATCGCCGATGTAGTGGAAGGCCTTCGTCACAATGGAGAGGCTGGCGACGGCCAAATCGAAGCACGGATTAAGGGCGAAGCCGAGGCACTCTGCGCACGCTTCCCAATCTATCCCTCTTGAACTATATAGGTGACTTACCCATCTAACACACAGAAGGGAAATTGACCATGGGATTTTGTAACGAATGTGATGCCGAGTATGGCGAAGGCGCGAAGTTTTGCCCGCAATGTGGTGCAAAAACGCCTGAACAGCGCGCGGCGGAAAGCA
Organism: Sphingomonadales bacterium; assembly: GCA_031362665.1. GTDB lineage: Bacteria > Pseudomonadota > Alphaproteobacteria > Sphingomonadales > Sphingomonadaceae > Sphingorhabdus_B. Next base: position 1,665 of record JANLSY010000179.1, on the reverse strand, counting down.
TCCCCAACCAGGCCAAGCATTATGTTGGCGAGGCAGCGGACGAACTTTGGGGCGCGACCAAAGATGCCTATCACACAGGCAAGCATCTGGCGGATCAGGATACTGTGAAAAAAGTGGCGGGCGGTGCAGCTATTGGTGCCGCCGCAGCGGTCATTGCACCTATCGGCCTCGCTACTGGCGCGCTGATCGGCGCTGGCATTGTCGCCTATCGGCACGTAAACAAAAAGAAAAATCAGGAAAACAAATAATTGCGTTGCCCATTTTGCGGACATGATGACAGTCAGGTAAAGGACAGCCGTCCAACCGAGGACAACAGCGCTATCCGGCGGCGGAGGCAATGCGAGGCCTGCGCCGGGCGCTTTACCACGTTCGAACGAATCCAGCTGCGCGAGCTAACCGTGGTCAAATCGGAAGGGAAACGCGAACCATTTGACCGCGAAAAACTGGAACGATCGCTGACCGTTGCCTGTCGCAAACGCCCGGTCGATGCAGCTCATGTCGAAAAACTCGCTTCGGGAATCCAGCGCCAGCTGGAAACGCTGGGCGACAGCGAGGTCGAATCAAAACGCATCGGCGAATTTGTGATGGAGGGCCTCAAAGGGCTCGACGCCGTTGCTTATATTCGCTTCGCTAGTGTCTACAAGGAATTCACCGAAGCCAAGGATTTCGAGGACTTCGCGGGGAGCGTGACCGAAGCGGCGAAAAAATGAATTCGCCCCCGATCATTATCCTTGTCCGCCCGCAACTTGGCGAGAATATCGGCAAAGCGGCGCGCGCGATGCTGAATTTCGGGCTGACCGAGATGCGACTTGTCGCGCCGCGTGACGGCTGGCCTAACCCGGCAGCGGGTCCGGCAGCGTCGGGGGCAGATGTTGTGCTCGCCAACGCTAGGGTTTTCGATACGCTTGCGGAAGCAACCGCCGACATCAATCATGTCTATGCCACCACCGTCCGCAAGCGGGGCGTTACTAAGCCGGTGCTGACACCCGAAGCAGCGGTAAAGGAAATGGTGAAAGCACCGGCCCGAAACGCTATATTGTTCGGTGCCGAACGCTCCGGCCTCGAAAGCGATGAAGTCAATGTTGCGCGCACGATTATCACCGTCCCAATCAACCCCGACTTCGGCTCGCTCAACCTAGCGCAAGCGGTCATCCTGTGCGCATATGAATGGTCGAAGCACCAGTCGCTTGCCAGCCCGCCCAAGACTGACCTCGATCCGCCCGCGTCGCAGTTCGAGCTAGATGGGATGATCGGGCAGATTGATTCAATGCTGGAACCTTACGGCTATTTCAAACCCGCGGAGCGAGCTCATGTTACCCGGCGCACGTTGCGCAATCTTTTGAGCAAACCGGGCTGGAACAGCCTCGAAGTGCGCACCTTGCGCGGCGTATTGACGACGCTGGCAAAGCGACGAATTGAGCGAGATAATGGCTAGCAACGGCTTTAGCACTGCAGTAGCTAGCCGGGCATCTTCTCATTCAATCAACGAGATAAACATATGCATTCTGTAATAGCCCTGATGCTTCTCGCCGCTTCTCCCGATGCAGCCGCGACAACCGCCATGCAGGAAGCGGCCCCTGCAAAGCCCGTCAGGGTCAAGAAAATCTGCAGCAGCATCATCGCCACCGGTACCCGTCTGGGCAAGCGCGAGTGCAAGACGCAGGC
>JANLSY010000156.1:0-4346 GCA_031362665.1 Sphingomonadales bacterium | reverse complement strand
TCGTTGACGTCCCAATCCTTCTGCGGCGCAAGCGCGATGCGGGCACCATTGGCACCGCCTCTTTTGTCTGACTTGCGATAGGTCGAGGCCGAGGCCCAGGCCGTCTTCACAAGCTGCGACACGGTCAGGCCGCTCGCCAGCACAGCCGACTTGAACGCAGCAACATCTGCATCCGAAGGCGCATTGCCAGCTGGAACCGGATCCTGCCAGATCAGCGTTTCTTCCGGCACTTCCGGTCCGAGATACAGGCTCTTTGGTCCCATGTCGCGGTGGCATAGCTTGAACCATGCGCGGGCGAATGCGTCGTCAAGCGCCGCCTGATCGTCGCGGAACCGTTCCGAAATTGCACGGAACTCTGGGTCCATCTTGAGCGCCATGTCCGCCGTGGTCATCATCGTCGGCACCTTCTTCGAAGGGTCGCGGGCGTCGGGTGCCATGTCCTCGGGATCAGGATTAATCGGCTGCCACTGCTTGGCACCCGCTGGGCTCTGGACCAACTCATAATCATATTTGAACAGCAGGCGGAAATAATCGCCGCCCCACTGGGTCGGGTTGTTCGACCACGAACCTTCAATGCCCGAGGTCGTGATGTGGCCCTTGCCAATCTCGTCGACGTCGGTCAGCCAGCCAAAGCCCTGCTGGTGTATTGCTTCGCCCGCAGGAGCCTTACCGAAAGTTTCGCCCGGCTTAGCGCCGTGCGCCTTGCCAAATGCATGCCCGCCAGCGGTCAGCGCAACGGTTTCTTCCGAATTCATCGCCATGCGCAGGAAGGTGGCCTTCATGTCGCGTGCCGATTGCAGCGGATCAGGGTTGCCGCCGGGGCCTTCGGGATTAACGTAAATCAGACCCATCTGGATTGCCGCTAGCGGACCTTCAAGTTCCACTTGCTCTTCGTCGAGACGTGTCTTTGCACCTTCATTCACCCAGATTTCCTCTGCGCCCCAAAAGGTGTCGCCTTCGGACTGGTAGACGTCCTTGCGTCCGCCGCCAAAGCCGAACACGGGTCCGCCCATGCTCTCTATTGCAACGTTGCCTGCGAGGATGAACAGGTCGGCCCAGCTGATCGACTGGCCATATTTCTGCTTGATAGGCCACAACAGGCGGCGCGCCTTGTCGAGATTGCCGTTGTCGGGCCAGCTGTTGAGCGGCTCGAAACGCTGCTGCCCGCTGCCTGCACCGCCGCGGCCATCGGTCACGCGATAGGTGCCCGCCGCATGCCATGCCATGCGAATCATGAAGGGGCCATAATGGCCATAATCGGCAGGCCACCAAGGTTTGCTGTCCGTCATCAATGCGGTGAGGTCGTTTTTCAGTGCCTGATAATCAAGCTTTTTGAATGCTTCGGCATAATCGAAATCTTCGCCCATCGGGTCTGGCGAAACGCCATGCTGGTGAAGCATGTCGACCGGCAACGCGTCGGGCCACCAATCCTTGTTCTGCCGTCCAAGCAGCGAGCGAATCTTTATCTCGCCGCCGTGCATCGGGCAACCTGCCTTGGGGTCTGCATCTGCCATTTTTATATCCTCTTCTGTGGGGTTTGAGTCGATGGTGTTAGAATGGCACTTGTGGCCAAATCGGTCAAAGCAATGAAACGAGAGACACTAATCGATTTTACCGAAACTGGAATCCGTTCGTCAAACCAGACCTTAACCTTTTTCCTGCTTGAAACTTTGTCTGGTCGCGCCGATGTAGGCTTCAACGCGAAAACAGAACATATTAGAGGTATTTCATGCACGTTCCATTTGATCCGGTCCAAGCACTCGTCCCAGTCGTCATCGAGCAATCGAACCGCGGCGAACGGAGCTGGGATATTTTTTCAAGGCTACTTCGGGAACGTATCATTTTTGTGACAGGTGAGGTTGAGGACGGCATGGCCTCGATCATCACCGCACAGCTGCTGTTCCTTGAATCGGACAATCCAAAAAAAGATATCTGGATGTATATCAATTCGCCAGGCGGCGTTGTGACCGCTGGCATGGCGATCCATGACACCATGCAATATATTCGGCCCAAGGTTGGTACGGTATGTATCGGGCAAGCCGCGTCGATGGGCAGCTTCCTGCTGGCAGCCGGCGAGCCTGGTATGCGCGTTGCGCTGACCAACAGCCGCATCATGGTGCATCAGCCTTCGGGTGGTGCGCGTGGGATGGCGTCGGACATCCAAATTCAAGCGAACGAGATTTTACGTATCCGTAAGCGAATGAACGATTTGTATGCCAAATATACCGGCAAGCCGCTGAAGGATATCGAAAAGGCGATGGACCGCGACACGTTTCTCGAAGCCGACGAAGCCAAAGCTTTCGGTATCGTGGACGAGGTTTTCGACAAGCGCCCAGCCGCAAATGAGGCAGAAAGCGCCTGATCTGTTAGGCTTTCATCCACCAGTTTTACTAACATGGCACAGCTCTTTTTGGGCTATTGCCAAAATGAACCGCATCTTTAGGATGACGGTTCGATGACAGACACCGCCACCAAGGCGGGGTAGCAGGACGATTTATGACGAAGTTAAGCGGATCCGATACCAAGAGCACCCTTTATTGCTCCTTCTGCGGCAAATCGCAGCACGAAGTCCGCAAGCTGATTGCCGGCCCGACCGTGTTCATTTGTGATGAATGTGTCGAGTTGTGCAACGACATTATCCGCGAAGAAACCAAAGGCGCGCTGACTGGACGTAAGGAAGGCGAAGTGCCTACGCCGCAGGAAATCTGCGACGTGCTCGACGATTATGTCATTGGCCAGCCGCAGGCGAAGCGCGTGCTTTCCGTGGCGGTGCATAACCATTACAAACGTCTCAACCACGGCGCGAAAGGCGCTGATGTTGAGCTAGCCAAATCGAACATCCTGCTCGTCGGCCCGACCGGTTGCGGTAAGACTTTGCTTGCACAGACGCTCGCCAAAACCTTCGACGTTCCGTTCACTATGGCCGATGCGACGACGCTGACCGAAGCAGGCTATGTCGGGGAAGATGTCGAGAATATAATTCTCAAGCTGCTGCAAGCGTCGGACTATAATGTCGAAAAAGCGCAACGCGGGATCGTTTACATCGACGAAATCGACAAAATCAGCCGTAAGGCAGAAAACCCCTCGATCACGCGCGACGTGAGCGGTGAGGGCGTGCAGCAGGCTTTGCTCAAGCTGATGGAAGGCACCACCGCCAGTGTTCCGCCCCAGGGCGGCCGCAAGCATCCGCAACAGGAATTTCTTCAGGTCGACACGACAAACATATTGTTTATCTGTGGTGGTGCATTTTCCGGCTTGGAAAAGATTATATCGAACCGGCTCGAAGGCAAGTCGATGGGCTTTGGTGCGCATGTTGCTGATCCCGACGAGCGCCGTACCGGAGAGATATTAAAACAGATCGAGCCTGAAGATTTGCTGAAATATGGTTTGATCCCGGAATTCGTCGGGCGCTTGCCGGTTACTGCGACGCTCGAAGATCTCGACATCGCAGCGCTGGTCAAAATCCTTTCGGAGCCGAAAAACGCGCTCGTGAAGCAGTATCGCAAGCTGTTCGAGATGGAAGATGCGGGCTTGAGCTTCACCGACGATGCGTTGGAGGCGATTGCAAAGAAAGCCATTGAGCGCAAAACCGGCGCGCGTGGGCTTCGCTCAATCCTTGAGGCGATCCTGCTGGATACCATGTTCGACCTACCTACTTTCGAGGGTGTGGACGAGGTTGTGGTCGACAAAGATGTCGTCGAAGGTCGCAAGACGCCAGTGCTCGTTTATGCCAAATCGGCCAAGGTTGAAAAGGAAGACGCGGCCTAACGGCTGATAAGCGCCTCGGCACTGTTGCATTGCTGCAACAACTTCTAAAAAAATCGTTAAACGCTCCCATAGGCGCAATTTGCTGCAGCGCAGCACTTTGCCTGCGCATCGCATATCGCTAAGGCCGAATCACTGCTGATTTGGGGTGCGACTGTCACTTAACTGACATTTTCTGGCTTCAAGGGAGCGCTACGGCCATTCCCGCCACCGCGATTCGACAAATCGGACGCGAAGATTTGAGGTGGGTCGTTGGATATATTAAGGGGTCTTAACATGAAAATGCGTTATTCACTGGCTGCCAGCGCCGTTGCGCTCTCGATTTGCAGCTTTTCTACCGCCGCATTGGCGCAGTCTACAGGTTCGATCGAAATCGACGACACTGAAGAAGAGGCTATCGTCGTCACCGGCACGCGTGCCGAGCTTGGCGTTAAGGGCGTTGTTGTTCCTGACGCAACCAAGCCCCGTGCGGTTCTGACCGAAGAATTCATTGCCAAGCAGCCATCGGGCCAGTCGATTCTCGCGACGATCAACCAGGTGCCGGGTGTTAACTTCACAAACTCGGACGCTTATGGCTCGTC
>JANLSY010000016.1:0-1520 GCA_031362665.1 Sphingomonadales bacterium | reverse complement strand
CACGCGCGCTACTCAATATGTCTTCAGCTGCATGACTGAGGCGTAGCAAACGCGGCAATTCCAGAAAACCGCAGCTACCCTTTACGGTGTGGACGAAGCGAAAGACGCTATCCAACAGTCCCCTGTCCTGCGGCGTTTGCTCCCACTGGACAAGCTGGCTAGCCAAAGTCTCCAGATTTTCGCGAGTCTCCGCGATGAAGTCGTCTAGCAGTTCGTCCATATTTCCGGTCCCGATGTTCGAGACCAAGGCTTTGCCCACATATGGTTAAAATGCAGTTTACGTCTAGCAGGGCTTGGCAGGCGATTTAGGTTCGGATCAGGGCGCCAATCACAAGATGTTCGGCATCGGGCTCGGCAAGCTGCACCAATCCCCCGCCGCGGATGGCCAAATTACGCGCCATCCATGCCGCTGCAGTACGCGAATCAACCGCAGATGCGTCAAGATTGCCCGCCAAAGTGCTACGAATGGCCTCGTCCATCACAATTTTCGGGCCGTTGGCGCGGATGACAATTTCATGTTCGCCTTCGCGGCTTTCGGAGCCAACGAACAAGGTGCCGCCTCGAACAAGTGCATCATTTGCGAGCAACACGAGGTTGAGCAGAATTTTAATCGCGCGCTTGGGCATAAACGCCGCTGGAACCGCCCATTCGAGGGTTGTGCGCCCGCTTGACGTCACCAACGGCTCAATAACCGCCTTTGCTTCGTTGGGGTCGACTTCACTTCCAAACCCACCCGCAGCGCCAAAGGCAAGGCGAAAGAACTTCAGTTTATCCGCGGCAGATTTTGCGCTTTCAGCGAGCAAATCCATACAGCGTTTACGCATTTCCGGATCATGCTCGTCGGCGAGCAGTTCGAGGCCGTTATTCATCGCACCCACCGGGCTGAGCAGGTCGTGGCAAAGCCGCGAACATAGGAGGCTGGCAAGATCGACTTCGGATTCGGTCATTATTTTTAGTATTCCCGTATTTTGGCGGTCGCTGCGCTAATGGACTTAGCGGCGCAAGGATTCAACCCCAGACAAGCCGTTCAGTATTGAAAATGACGGGCTGCCTTGCCCCGCCGCTAATGGGTCGCCAAGCAGTGATTTGTCCGTGTGCTATGATCAGCCAGCAGCGATCATCGGCCACAGCCGACGACGCATCATCTAAAGAAGGTTCGGCGCGGCCATTGGGATGCGAGTGGAAATAGCCAAGAATTGCGAGGCCACCTTGGCGCGCCGATTTTTCGGCGAGGATAAGAGTGGAAGGATCGATTTCGAAATGTGTTTTGGGGTCTTCCGCAACATTGGTCGACAGTTCGACCTGTTCGACTGTGCGATCATGACCGAGCAACAGCCCGCAGCATTCCTCATCGCCCGCCTCGTCGGCCCAATCGAGCAATTGTTGGCGCTGCTGTCTTGATAGTTTCAAACCCATCCCCCACATTTAGGCAATGGCGGGGGAAAACACCATATTTAGCGGAATTGTCGGTGAAGGTCGGCTTGACGCTGCACTGGCGTCACGACAATCGCCACACCCGG
>JANLSY010000102.1:0-3653 GCA_031362665.1 Sphingomonadales bacterium | reverse complement strand
CATATGGCTTCAACCAGCAGAACAACCAGCACCACATCGACTGCGTTACCGCTGGCGAAAAATTCGTCCATTAACCGAACGGGCCGTTGAGCTGCACCACCTGATAATTGAGGATGCCCGCGGTCGTGACCCAGACAAGATAAGGCAGAAGCAAAATCGCAGACCATCGCGAAAAACGCCCGCAGAACAGGATAAGCGCCAGGATGGATATCCAAAGCGCGACCAGCTCGTAAAGCGCAAGGTCAGGCCGCTCCATGCGGAAGAAAAGGAAACTCCAGCCGAGATTGAGAAAGCCGTTCAGCGCAAACATCCCGAGAATGGCCTCGACCTCGCGCCGAGTCCGTGCCTTTTCCCACGCCAACACACCGGCCACTGCAATCAGCGCGAATATCGAGGTCCAGATGACGCCGAACATATAATCGGGCGGTGCCCATTCGGGCTGTTTCAGCGAATAATACCAGTCATCGAGGACGGTAATCGACCCGCCGACAACGGCCGTAACCAGCGCCAATGTGCCCGCAATAACAATCGGGAAAAATCCGGCTCTGGTCATATGTCGGACTTACCTCTCTACGGCCCTCAATCCAAACAGATGTGCCGTATCCTTCAGGAATATGCGGATATGCGCCATCGGATCGCGACTGACCAATTGTTTGTTCATATAGGCTTCCCATGTCAAGCGCTGCACATCGGGGTCCTCGCACATTTTGACGAAACGTTCGCGGCGCTTGTCGTTCTTGTACCAGAAATACTGCATCATCCCGAGGATCCAAAACACGCGGCCATGCGCCTTCATGAAAGTCTTGCGCGCAAGCTGGAGCGATTTTGGGTTGCCAGATTTCAGGTAGGCCGCAACCGCATCGGCGCTGTTCCGCCCTGCCGTCATCGCATAATAAATGCCTTCGCCCGATGACGGCGCTACAACGCCTGCGGCATCGCCCGCGACGACGACATTGCGGCCATTGTCCCATCGCTTGAGCGGCTTGAGCGGAATCGGCGCACCTTCCTTGCGGATAGTTTTCCAATGCGAAAGTCCGGTTTGTTCGCGCATCAATCTTGTGGTCTCACGTAATGGAAAGCCCTTGTCGGCGCTGCCCAGGCCAATGCTCGCGGTCTTGCCGTGCGGAAAAATCCAGGCATAGAAATCGGGCGACAGATGGCCCTGATAATAGACGTCGCAGCGAGTTTCTTCATAATCGGCGTCGATATCATCCGGGACTTCGACGACCTCATGATAGGCGAAGACGCAGGGCACGCGCTCGGCTCCGGGCAGGCATTGCTTCGCAACATTGGACCTAGCGCCATCTGCACCGATGACTGCTCGCGCCGTCACCGACTGTGTTTCGAACGAACGGTCGGAGCGATAAGTCAGGGTGACAATATCGCCGCTGTCATCAACGTCCTCGCATTTGCCCGTCACTCGGGTTGCCCCAGCCTCGGCAGCACGATTGCGCAGCCATTCGTCAAAAGTATCGCGATCGACCATGCCGACGAAGCCATCGCCAACGGGCATGACGACTTTTTTATTCGAGGGCGCAATAATCCGCGCTGATTTGGCGTGGGCGACCAACAAATGCTGCGGAATATCGAAGTCCTTGAGCAGTCGCGGTGGCACTGCACCGCCACAAGGTTTGATACGCCCGGCCTTGTCGAGCAGCATCACTTTATGTCCTGCGCGGGCAAGATCGTTCGCGGCAGTTGCGCCCGAAGGTCCGCCGCCGACGACGATCACGTCATAATCTGGTTGGCTATTCATATCTGCACCGCCTTTCTTGATTCAGTTTGTCGGGTCAGGCTCGTGCCCGTTGCGACTAAGGCGGCAATGACGAACATCATTGCCTCGATCGCGAAGACCCACTGAAACGCAATCGCGTCCTGCCCAAATGTTGCGCGCAGCTGGTCGACAATAACCGCACCCAGCAGGCCGCCGGTGCCGAATGCTACCGCTTGCGCCGCACCCCAGACTCCCATTCGAGCGCCTTCGCCCGACGATTTGCCGTCACTAGCCAGCCCCAACATCGCACTTACAGCCGCCACCGCGAAAACCCCGTTTGCAAAACCCAACCCAAAGACATTTGCCCGCAACGGCCATGACATACCGGTCGATGCTGCCATAGACAGACCGGCAAGCATCACTGCCGAACCAAAGCATCCGAGTACAATCCATAGCTTCAAATTCGGCCCGAATCGCTTGGCATATAGGCTACCGCCCAATCCTGCGACCAGCATTCCGGCCAGAATGCCGCTGTGCTGAAGTCCTGACAATTGGGTCGATTCACCCGGCGTCATCTTGAAAATGAAACCTGCGAATGGTTCGAGAATTAGGTCCTGCATGCTGTAGGCGAGCATCGAAATGAAGACGAAGTAGGTAAATCGCCGCGCCTGTCCGTCCTGCCAAATTTCCTGCAAAACTTCAGGAAAGCTGTGTGCTTTATCCGAGGGCTGCGCGGTTAAAACCGGCGCGCTATTTCTTTCAAGTCCGCGTAACGCCAGCATCGCGCCACAGAAGGCCACCAGCACGACCATACTGCAAACTATGACCAATCGTGTTTCGCTGAAAGGATCGAGATAGGCTCCCGAAACGCCCGCAGCCACAACAATACCTGCGACCATCATCGTCCAACTGATCGCGGCGGCGGCTGGCTTGCGTTCGACAGCAACGCGTGATGCAAGCAAGGCCAGCAAGGCAGTACCCGACATGCCGACGCCGAGTCCGATTAATGTAAATCCGGCAACGGCGAGAATCACGGGAAACAGGCCCGATCCGGCCATCATTATGGTCGCATCGACCGCAACCAGCGCACCGAGCGCCAACAGCCCCAGACCCACAAGTATCCATGAACTTCGGCGCGCCGAGCGGTCCGAACGGTGCCCCCACAAGGGACGACTCAACTGCACGCCGTAATGCCAGGCAACCAATGCGGCAGGGATCGCGGCGGCAATCGCATATTCGACGACCATCACGCGGTTGAGGAGCGAGGTTGCGAGCATAACTATTGCGCCGATCGCTGCCTGCACCCCGCCAAGCCTGAATATGCCAAACCAGCCGATACCCGATGTCTTTGCTTGCTGTCCGATCATATATAACCCCCAAGGCCAAGCGCAGCAGCCAGCATTCCGAATACGTAAAGCGATACGCCTGTGGCATTATACCAAGGCGCCAATTTTGCAGGATCGCCGACAAGTCGGACCATCAGCGCGATTTGGATGACAACAAACACAGCGACAATCGCAGCCGATAGCGTCAGACCCTGCCAGAAAAGCAGGCCGATAACGGCGATTTGCGCGAGCGCCATTACTGCGCAGGCAAAAATTGCAGCAGGGCGAACACCCATTGTTACCGGCAATGATTGGAGGCCGGTCGCGCGGTCACCCTGAACAGCCTTGAAATCGTTAAGCGTCATGATGCCGTGCGCGCCGAGGCTGTAGAGCAACAACGTGACGAGCGTAATGATACCCGGCAAATCCCCAAGCATAACGCTTGCGCCGGTGAACCAGGACAGACCTTCATAGCTGAGCGCGCATACGAGCGGCCCTAGCCAGCCGCTGCGTTTAAAGCGAAAGGGCGGTGAACTATAGGCCCACCCGCAAAACAGCGCGACACATGTAGCAAGCACTACCCACGGGCCGAGTGCGGTCGCGAGTGCCAGCGA
>JANLSY010000070.1:0-3593 GCA_031362665.1 Sphingomonadales bacterium | reverse complement strand
GCGGCAGTGGTTACAGATGATGTACCCGCTGGCGCCACGATGATCGGGCAAAAGGCGCGCTCGACTTTGGTGAAGGCCGAAACCTATGCCAAGGATTTCATGCCTTATGGCACACCGTGCCGCGAAATGTTCGACCCAGCGACGCAAAGTCTCGAAATCATGCAGTGCGAAATCGAAACATTGCGCAAGAAAGTGGCCGAACTGATGGCCGAGCGCGATGCTGCGGCCGAAACATCGCCAGCCAAGCGCCGTTCCGCCAAAGGAGCCAAAAGCGCTTGAGCGCAGTCATCACGCCGTTTCCGATTGCCCACCGGCTAAATCAGGTCGGCTTCGACCGCATCGAACTCACCCAGATATTGAACCTGTACGGCCGCATGGTCGCGGCTGGCAACTGGCGCGATTATGCTATCGACTTGGGCCGTGACGCCGCAATCTTCAGCGCGTTCCGCCGTGCCACCGAACGCCCCGAGTATCGCATCGAAAAACGGCCGGATTTGCGCAATCGCCAAGGCATGTGGGCATTGGTCGGCGAAGGGGGCGTGATTCTAAAACGCGGGCACGAACTGGGGCCGGTGCTGGCACCGGTCGAGCGCAAATTGATGAAGCTGGTCGGGGCTTAACCCAGCGCCTGCAACGCCTTCATCACCGCAATCGACTGTTCGCCGCCCGACTGCGGAACGGTTTCACCGGCGCGGTCGATGATCTTGTCCCAAGCTGCCGCAAAGCCCTCGACCGTGCGGTCGTCCTGACGCAACGCGACTCCGGGGGTCATGGTGACATAGGCAGCATGATATCCGCCGCCGCCGGCGCCGATTATCATGTTGGTCGGTGCGTCCTCGCTGACGAGGTACAGCGCAGCGGGGACTACATTTTCGGGCGTGAACTGGTCGAACAGGCCCTCGGGGAAAATGTCCTCGGTCATGCGGGTGCCTGCGACCGGCGCAATCGAATTGACGCGGACATTATATTTTGCGCCTTCGAGGTGCAGAGTCTTGGTAAAGCCGGCAAGGCCAAGTTTCGCTGCGCCATAATTGGCCTGCCCGAAGTTACCGTATAGGCCGGTCGAGGACGTCGTCATCAGGATGCGGCCATAGGCTTGTTCGCGCATGATGTCCCATACCGCCTTGGTGCAATTCGCGCTGCCCATGACGTGGACCTGCAACACCAGATTGAAATCGGGCATATCCATTTTTGCGAAGCTCTTGTCGCGCAAAATGCCCGCATTGTTGATCAGGATATGGACGCCGCCCCAGGCTTCTTTAGCCTTCGCCACCATCTCGACCATCTGTTCATATTCGGTGACGCTGCCACCATTGGCCATGGCTTCGCCCCCCGCGGCCTTGATTTCTTCGACCACTTGAGCAGCCGCATCCGAAGTGCCGGTGCCATCGCGCGCGCCGCCGAGATCGTTGACCACAACCTTCGCGCCGCGCTTTGCGAGTTCGAGTGCATAAGCCTTGCCCAGCCCGCCGCCTGCGCCGGTTACAATGGCGACTTTGTCTTTAAAGCTGATGGTCATTGATTGTCTCCACAAATAGGTTGCAGCGGGTGCCGCGAATTTGGCGAGTGCATTGGCATGAAGGCTATGTTGACGCAAGCGTAAAGCAGACGGGCTCAACTGCTTGCTTCCATCCGCCATTGTCATTAGCAGGCACACAAGATGCGAATACCGAAATGCCAAAAAAACTTGCGGACACGTCCGATCCAATCATTGACTATTGCCCTGTCGCTGCTTCTCGCCCAACCGGCTCTCGCGCAAGATGTGGCCGAACAGGAAATGGTGGCAGGTACTTCCAAACGCCCCGCAAAAAAGACTACCGACGACGAAGGCACAGAATGGCAGATTAAGCCACGCTGGCGGCTGCAATATGACATCGCCGATATCGACGGACCGGCAGGGCTGCCCGGCGCAGGATCCTTCGACGCGATACGCCGCGCGCGCCTTGGTGTAGACATCAAAGCACCCGAAGGCTTTTTCGCCCGGGTCGATGCAGAATTCCAGGATAGCCCCATCATTTTTCTCGACGCCTATGCCGGATGGGAAAAGGGCCATTTTTCGGTCACCGTCGGTCAGCAAAAGGCGATTGACCCGCTCGATTTGCACAGCAGCAATCTCAACACGTCATTCATGGAACGTCCGGCCTTTTACAACGCCTTCAATTATGGTCGCGGGACCGGCTTACTCGCGGCTTATGAACGTGACGATTTCGGCATACTCGGCGGTGTCTTTACCGACCCGCTGATCATGCTGAACGATGTCGACAAGAACAGTATATCGGCCGATTTCCGTTCCTATTGGTCGCCGCAGATAGGCGAAGTCAGATTGCATCTGGCGGGCAGTGTGCATTTGCGCGACCTCAAGGATTTTGCGTCGATCCCGACGCGCTACCGCCAGCGGCCGTTCGTACGGATTACCGACACACGTTACATTGGCACACCGGGGCTTTTTGTGGAGCAGGAGACGCGGTACGGGCTTGAGGCAGCGACTACCTGGCGACGGCTGCATGCGGTGGCGGAGGTACATTGGCTGAAAGCAAGTCGTACCCAATTGTCCGATCCGAGATTCTTCGGCGCCTATGCCGAAGCTGGGGTCTTCCTGACAGATGACCGGCGCCCATTGAAAACGGGCGCATTCGGAACGGTCAAACCAAAAAAGCCGCTCGGCAGCGGCGGCATCGGCGCGGTCCAAGTGAATGTGCGTTACGATTTTCTCGATTTGAACAGCGCGGGTATCACCGGCGGCAGGCAAAATGGCTATTTGGCGTCGCTGGTGTGGACCCCAGTGGAGTTTCTCAAGTTCTTAATTAACTATGCGCGGCTCGAATATAGCGATGCAACGATCGCGGTTGCAGGTAGCCGCAATTATGCGGTCGATGTTGTAGGCATGCGCACCCAGATCAGTTTTTAGGTCGCGACCCTAAACCGCTTCCTGATCCAACGAGTATCCGGCCGATCGCACGGTGCGGATGATATCGCTTTCAAATCCGTCGTTCAGCGCCTTGCGCAGACGGCGGATGTGGACGTCGACAGTCCGGATTTCGATATCGCTGTCGTGCCCCCAGACACTATCGAGCAGGCGCTCGCGCGAGAAAACGTGGCCGGGATATTCCAGGAAATGCTTAAGAAGACGGTACTCTGTCGGGCCCAATGGCACTTGCTTGCCCGCACGCTTTACCTTGTGGGCAACGGTATCCATTTCGACATCGCCGAAGCGCAGATTCTCACCCGCCAACGCTGGTCGGACGCGGCGCAATACTGCTTTCGCGCGTGCCACGAGTTCGCGCGGTGAAAACGGCTTGGTGACATAATCATCGGCACCGATTTCAAGACCGCGGATACGGTCATCTTCCTCGCCGCGTGCCGTCAGCATGATAATAGGGACATTGGCGGTATTGTCCGATTTGCGCAGTTGCCGGCAAACCTCGATACCTGACAGATTCTCGAGCATCCAGTCGAGCAGGACTAGATCGGGCGTGCGCTCTTTCGCCATCAGCAAAGCTTCTTCGCCATCGCCGGTATGGCGAACGTCAAATTCCTCGCGTTCGAAATGCCAGCGGACCAGTTCGGCCAATGCGCTATCGTCTTCAACCAAA
>JANLSY010000057.1:0-20183 GCA_031362665.1 Sphingomonadales bacterium | reverse complement strand
CAACCCGGCGCGCGGGCAGCCCGCCTTCTTCACCGCCTTCGACGCCCGCGAGCAATTTCTGTTCGGCAATCGGAATGCCAAGCTTTTCATAAACGCGCAGGATTTCGGGATCGACTTCGTCGAGCGAGCCAAGCTTTGGCTTCACCTTCGGCGCGGCGTAGTAATACGCGTCCTGATAATCGATGGGCGGACCTTTCAGCTTGGCCCAGTCGGGCGTCTCCATCGTCAGCCAATGGCGAAACGCCTTCAGCCGCCAGTCGAGCATCCATTCGGGCTCATTCTTCTTCGCCGAAATGAAACGGACGGTGTCTTCGGTCAGCCCCTTGGGCGCGAAGGTGGTTTCGATATCCGACGACCAGCCATGCTCGTAATCGGCAACCTTTTCGGCGGCGTCCCAAGCTGCCTTGTCCTTGATGTCGATTTCATCGGTCATCGCACAAGCCCCGCCAGATTGATTTCGGCCAAAGCCCCGCGCACCGCTCCGTTGACCAGCGCCCAATGCGGCTGGACATGGCAGCTGCCTTCCATCGCGCAGTCATGCTTGCCGCTTTCACAACAAGCGGTCATGGCAATCGGGCCTTCTACGGCCTCGATAATGTCGGCCATAGTGATAGCCGCCGCCGGACGGGCGAGCGTTATGCCGCCACCGGTTCCACGCGCTGACCGTAAAAGACCCGCCTTCGTCAATATGCTCACCAGTTTCTGCGTGGTCGGCAATGCCAATCCTGTTTCCGCCGCGAGATCGGTGGCAGACACGCGCGCCGAACCGCAATGCCGCGAAGCCGCGCTCATCACCACAACTGCATAGTCTGCCATATTGGACAGGCGCATCGGAGAATCCTAATCAGACAAATTCATTCTGATTTCCGAAATGGGCGCTTTGCACACAAAAATCAACCCGGAAAGGTCTCGATATCGCGGTAATTGTCCTTTGAAAGCCACATCCGCAGGATTCGGCTATCGTCCCCGTCGAGCGCGCCCGGCGTACGGCCACAGAATTGGCGGATCTCCCTGATCATATGTGGCTGGTCATAAAAGGTCGATTCGACCTTTGCGCGCAACTCCGGGGTACAATTTGGATCGATCAATATACTCGCGGCACGCACCGCCCGGTATTTACGCATCAACGGCTTTGGCGGGCAACCGAAATAGCGCGTGATTAGCCGCGCGGCAGTGCTCCGCGACATACCCAATTGCGGGTAAAGTATTTCGACATCGGGCTCCAGATCGCTGGACAGCCAGTCGATTACGGTTCTGACCATCGCCATATGCGCTGTTGGCACAGGGCGGATGCAACGAAGCAAAAACGCCGTCGCCTGGTCCATCATATCGGCAATGCGGAGCGAACCATTTTGGTGACCTTCGCGAAATCGCTCTGCAAGAATGTCGACTTCTGGACCGAACAGTTGGCCGGCCGGAACGGCCCGGTCTGCGAAGAGATTCGCCGGCTTGCCGGTCAATGCAACAAAGCCGAGCGGAGACAGGGCGATTCCGAGAATATGGACCGGCCCGTCAAGCACGAATTCAGCAGAACCGAGGCCCGGGCCATATTGCATCGCGCCCGAAACCGAAGTGCTGTTGCCGTTTTGAAACTGCACAATGCCCGAGCCACGTATGATAAACATCAGATGACCGAGCGCGGCGGGTTGCCGGTCACGCGCCGTATCCTGCTCACAACGGAAAAAATAGAATTGCGTTACAAAAGGCGCCAGTGAAGGCGATGGTGCAAAATTCGTAACATGAACCTTGTCGGGTGATATGTCGGCGTGCTGCAACGCCAGATCAGCCAAGCCATCCGCTTCCAAACCCGCCGTTCGGCTCTCTTTCATCGGTGCGACCTCTCAGGGCTGTTTATCTTTGTCTCCGATGATTTGCCCATATTAAAAAGGGTTAGGCCAGCCAAGACGCGGTTGCAAGCTTAGCGCCCGGAGAGAATGGCATAAATGTCAATCGCGCCCGTCTTATCGGGCAGCTCGCCCAGCGGTTCGAATCGCATAGTTGAAAATATCGACCGCATGGCAAGCGCCGAAGCCTTGTCGGTCACAGTGGTGCCAGCCGCAGCACATTGCGCCATGCGCACCACTTTTGCGACATGGGAATCAGAGTCGCCGGTCGTAATCGCTCCGGCGATAGCCGCGACGGCACATCGGGCATCGGGCATGGCTTGTCGCACGTTAGCAAGAAGTGTGTCAGCTGCGACAAACGAGTTCACACTCAGCATGTAAAATCCTCCCGCAACCGCACCCCATAACTGAGTGTCGAGGTCCGGATGATCGACAATCAGCGAAATGAGCAATTTTCCATCGTCCAACGCTGCCCCCGGAAGTGTTGCACTTCGTTCGAGTGGCACCAAATTGTCGGTGGCGGCAACAAAATGTTGCGATGCAATGTCATTCAGTTCTAGTCCGCCGGCCTTGCCTTCCAGCTTTGCAGCATTTTCGAGCGCTGCACCTTTTGCCGCCTGCGCCGCAAATTGGACGGCTGCGTGGGTCAGCGCCTCATCTGTCGCAACGATTGTTACCGACGCAGCCAGTTCGAACAAGCGGTCGTACCTAGGCAGCCAAGCGTCGCCGAACGGAGCCACCGATTGAGCGCGAAATGCCGATGGAATGAGTGGCAAGACAACGTGCAGTTCGGCACCTTGTTCGATCAACGCCTCGGCGATCAAGATATCTGATCCAGCGGCCAGCGCGCCATAGCCAAAACCTGCATTGGCGCTGGCGGTCGCGTCGCGGGCAATCTTGGCAGCGTGAAGATCATCGGGGGAAATGCCGATCATGCCCTTGAAATAGAGCGATGCGGGCGGCGCATAACGGGCCAGCCATGCACAGGCTTCACCGCGAAACTCTGCTATCTCCCGGAATTGCCGCAGTGTCGCCGCGCGATCCTCCCACGCCGCAGGGGCAGCAAAAATCGCTTTGTCCAGCGCCGCCCGGGCATCGTCCCGCCGACCAAGCAGGAGCAAAGCCTCCGCCCGTGTCGCTTCGTGCCAATAGGGCGTCTCGCCAGCACCGCTACCGGTGTCGAGCATTTCCAACACCCGTTGTGCGAGCAGAGCCATATGCGGCGGCTGCCCCGCAAAAAGCGACATCGTCGCCGCATTGATGAGCGGATAGCTGTCGGGTCCAAGCGCGGCGGCATCGGCATAGGCCTCCGCCGATTGGAGGTAGAGCCACGCCGCCGCTTCGCCCTTCGCCTTGCGCGCCTGATCCTTGAGGAGGCGGCCTTTCAGGGTGAGGGCTGTGGGATTGTTGGTAACGTCGCCTAGCCCCTCCGACAAAAAGCTATCCCAAGCCCGCGCGGTTGCTCCTGCGCGGGCGAGTGACAGGATGGTGGCGAAGTTGCTCATATGCCGTTACTGGACCCTATTGGCCGAAATCGGTCAACAGCCAAAAGGAACAAGCTTGCTCAGGGGTTGTTGCCCATACCGTTTCCGGTGTCAGGGTCGATGATCAGCGGAATCAATTTGCTGCCTTCGGTGGTCGCCAGAAGGTGGAGGTTCATGGAATAGCGCAGCTTCGCCATTGCCGGGAGGCCGACGCCCTTATCATCCACATACCAGTTTTCAAGCCGCAGAATTTTTTTGCCCTTGAACGGACCTGTCTCAAGCGCGTCGATCAGGCGGGCGTTGACGAAGGCGTTATTCGGTTCGACCTCGTTATACTCTATCTCTGTCGCGTCGGCCTGTCCGGCATAAGCCGTAAATCGAACGAGATTTGCACGCGTGCCGGTAGTTGCATTACCCGTGCCCTTTTCAATGCGGTCGTCGAAACGATACTCGTTAAGTTCATGATCGAGGAAAATGAAAATGATGTTCTGGCTATCGAAATCTAGCTTTTCGAGATCGTCTTCGCGCCGCCACATTTTGTTCGGTTTATCATTCGAGCGCTTCCATGGCCCTTTTGGATTCTTTGCCTCGGCTAGTTCCTGCTCGGCCAGCGCTTGGATAGCCTTCTGGTCCTTGGTTGGCTTGCCCGAGCCGGGCGAATCGTCGGGCAACTCGGCGTAGCCGTGACGCGCAATCATCTTGTGCTTGTTATCCTTCGTCCCCAATTGGAGATAAATGGCAGTGATGTAACGCGGTTCAAAATCAGGCAGGTTTGACCCGGCGGGTTTGTCCAGATGTGCCAACCTACCATGATGAAATGAAGGGCCTTTGTTGTCCTCAACTGTCGTTGGTGATGAAGTGACCTTACATGCGCTTAGCGCCATCCCCGCCCCGCCAAGCGCTACCAAATTGCGTCTTGAAATTTCAGTCTTCATCTCTTTGTCTCCCTGTCAAATTTCACCAGCATCTCGTCGATACGCTTCAGGCCGTCGGCCTTGCCTTCCTGCCTGACTGCCGCCGCAACTTCTCCCGCATGGCGACGGGCTTGTGCCCATCGTGAATTACCGGAATCACGTAAGGCCATCGCCAGCATGATAGCCGTACGAACCTGCGAGAGGCTCAGCTGCTGGTCATCCGGATATTCACGGGCGAGCTTGTCCAGAAGGGTAATCGAACTATCGAGATGCTCGATGGCCTTCTGAAAGTTGCGTCGCTTATATGCTGCCCAGCCGATACCGGTGCCTGGCCATGCCTGCCTGTGCCGCAGCTCGAAATTCTGTGGGTCCTTCACAACAAGGCCGTCAATCAAGCGCTGTTCTTCTTCGCGGTGCGCAATCGCCTCGTCGAAGCGGCCGGCATCGATCAAAGTATCGGCCATCCAGCCGAGCCGATTGGCCAAATCCATCCCGGTCGTCGCATTGGCTGGATCGAGTGCGAATGCGCGTCGCACAAAACCGATCGCAGACCGGCAATGACCTATTGCCTTCGGAATGTCTTTCTTGTCCTTCATCAACAAATCGCAGTTGTTGCCATGGGCATAACCCATCTCCATAAGCGAACGCACAGTCCCGGGTTCGGCTTCGGCCAGCCTGCGTGCCAGCGAAAGATAACCGCGCCAATATTTGCCGGTTGTGACCAGATCGAGCTTGCGCCAAGCCGCATAGCCTACCCAATATTCGCTTTGGGCGTGTGCGAAGATGCGGTCGGGGTTTTCGGGTTCCCGCGACAATAAGGCGATCGTCGTCCGATGAGCTTCGCGGAATTTTTCGGATGCTTGGTCCAGTTGCCCCCGCCGATCCTCGTCTTCGCCCATGGCATGCATGATGCGTGCTCGCCGCTCCAGCGCGTCAGCTGGCAGCTTGGCCAAATCGCCTTGCCCCCGGTAATGCTCCATGGCCCTGCGATTGACCGAGCTAAGCACATCGAGCCGGTTCACCCCCTTCAACTTCTCCCGCAAATCGGTCAGCATATATTCGACCAACCCCTCTGCCGCCGCCCTTTGCCGGGCGGCTTCGTTGCGGGCTTGGAGGGCGAGGGCGGTCATGATGCCCATGATTAGCATCGCGGCGAGTGCGCCAGCCGTGATGGCGGTCACGCGGCGGATGCGGCGCTGCGCGTCGCGTTGGATGAGGGTATCGAGTGGAACACCGGCGATACCCGCAACGATTTTAAGAAATCCCAGCTGCGGGCCATCGCCTTTTGGCCGCAGATCGGCCGCAAGCGGCTCATTGCCATTTGCGGTGAGTATCGCCGGGAATGACGTCGCCGGGTCCCCGGACAGTAAAACGGCAAATATGGGCTTGTCGGGATGATGTGCCCGGAAAAGGTCAATCTCAGCCGCAACCCAGGGTGATGAAACCGCATCCGGTGAACATAGCACGATGAGGGCCTCTGCCCTTGTTATCGCGTCGCGGATTGCATCGCTCAGGCTGGCTGCGACAGCGAGGTCTTCGCGATCACGGAAGATTGGACCGAGGGCCTGCGACGAGTTGGCCCGCGCTTGTGCAACGCGTTTGGGCAGACGGTAGCGTTCCAGTCTGCGCTGCAGCTTGGATGCTGCCTCAGCGTCGGCATGGCTGTAGCTGATAAACGCGGTGAACCTGCGCGCGTCGCCCGGCGTCATCTTGGTTGTATTGCTAGCGGCCCCCATCGCACCCTTCCCTTGGCGTGATACGGCATCTTTTACAGCTTATTAGATATGGTCAAACCGATTCTTTGACTGCTTTACCGGCAAGATAGTTTTCGAGCGTGGCTACTTCGTCGCTAGAAAAGCGTAGTCCCAATTTACTCCGCCGCCACAATATGTCCTCGGCCGTCCGAGCCCATTCGTTTGCGAAAAGATAATCGACTTCTGCTGCAAAAAGTCCGTGACCAAAATCGTGACCCAATTCAGAAACCGATTTGGCCGACGCAAGAAGCATCCGTGATCTGGTGCCATAACTTCTTACAAACCGCCTGACCAAAATTTCGGGTAAAAGCGGATATTCGGCACCTATCGCCTGTGCGAGTGCGGCGGCACCATCCATCGCGAAATCACCGCCCGGCAGCGCTTTGTCGAGAGTCCAGCTTTGTCCGGCCAACATCGGCAGATATGGTGCCAATTTGCCGACAGCACTTTCGGCCAGATGGCGATATGTAGTGATCTTGCCGCCAAAGACAGAAAGGATGGGTGCCGCGCCATTTGGGCCGACATCTACATCGAAATGATAACCGCGCGACGCAGTTTCCGGTTTGCCTGATCCGTCATCGACGAGCGGACGGACACCGGCATAGCTGTAAACCACATCGGCTGGTGTGATCTGTTGTTTGAAATAGGCGCTAGCAGACTCGCAAATATAGGAGATTTCTTGCGGAGTTGCAGTGATGTTGTCGAGCGGACCCTGGTGGTCGGCATCAGTGGTGCCAATCAGCGTGAAATCATCCTCATACGGAATTGCGAAGAAAATGCGTCCGTCCGTATTCTGGCAGAAATAGGCTTGTGGCGTGTCGAATATTTCGCGCACCACGATGTGAGAACCGCGCACGAGCCGAATGCGCTCACTGGCATCGCGCTGGTGCCCTGTCGTTCGCGCCAGAAGGTCAAGCACCGCAGGCCCTGCTGCATTTGCGACGGCTTTGGCGCGGACAGGTGGCTGGCCAGCAACTTCGATATACCAGATTCCGCCGCGCCTTTCGAGATGCGTGACTTCCGCACGCGTACGAATATCAGCACCATGTTCTGCGGCGTCGAGAGCGTTCAACACTACGAGCCGCGCGTCATCTACCCAGCAATCAGAATATTCAAAGGCCTTAGCGAATTCGGGCTTTAGCGGCTTGCCTGACGGTTCGTGACGTAGGTCGATCGTGCGCGTGGCGGGTAGCTTTTTTCGTCCACCGATATGGTCGTACAGAAACAGCCCCAAGCGGACCAACCAAGCCGGGCGGATGCCTTTTTGATAAGGCAGCACGAAACGCATCGGCCAGATAATATGCGGCGCGATTGCCCAGAGGCGCTCACGTTCAATCAGTGACTCGCGGACCAGCGCAAACTCATAATGCTCCAGATAACGCAGCCCACCATGGATCAGCTTGGTGGATGCCGACGACGTTCCACGCGCGAGATCGCCGCGTTCGAGCAATATGACCTTGGCACCGCGTCCTGCGGCATCGCGGGCAATGCCCGCGCCATTCACGCCGCCACCAATCACAGCCAGGTCGTAAATCATTTCGCTCACAGGAAACCCCACGCAAAAGCTGCGGACGCTGCAAAGGCCGTCAATGTCGCAAGCACCACCGGCAACAATGCGTTCCAGCCTTGCCCAAGCAACAGGTCAAGCCGTGAGCGCATCGCTGTTGCTGTCACCGCAAAAAGCAACATCGCTTTGGAGGCAATCAGACCATATTCTGCAACCCAATCGGGCGCATCGACCAGAGAGTTGAGCGCTACCGCACCAAAGAAGGCAAGAATGAACCATGGAAGTTTGAGCTTTGCCAGCAAGCTCTTCGGCTGGCTTCCGGTGCTTCCTATCGCAAGGCCAATCAGCGCAACGGCGGGGGCCAGCAATGCAACGCGCGACAGCTTTACGATAGTCGCGGTTTCGCCTGCGCTCTGTGAAAAGCTATACCCGCCGCCCAAGGCCTGAGCGACATCATGCACGGCTGCGCCCATCAGGAAACCCGCCTGCTTATCGGTGAACTGAAGGTACGCGGCGATTATCGGATAGAAGGACATGGCAATTGCGCTGGCGAGTGCGACGCCGACCAGTGTCAGCGTGAATTGCGACTGGTTCAATCGCTCTCGCCCGATGATGGCATAAATTGCCAACGCCGCCGATGCCCCGCAAATCGCGGTCGCGCCCCCAGCCAGCCAACCCGCATAATTGCTTTGTCCGCCAACCCTAGCGCCCAAAAGTCCTGCGCCGATAACCAGAGACATTATTGCAATCAGCCCCAAAAATGCCGACGCGCCCAGACTTCCGATCTGCATTGCGGTGACTTGCGTACCTAGCAGCACGATGCCCCACCGCAGGCAAGATGTGCCGCAAAAGTCGAGACCGGGATGGACTTTCTGTTCTGCCGACACAAAATTGAGTGCCAGACCAAGTAGCAACCCGGCCAAAATCACCGGCATGCCGTAATGTTCGGAGAACCATGTCGCCGCGGCCGAAGC
Organism: Sphingomonadales bacterium; assembly: GCA_031362665.1. GTDB lineage: Bacteria > Pseudomonadota > Alphaproteobacteria > Sphingomonadales > Sphingomonadaceae > Sphingorhabdus_B. The sequence goes on along the minus strand of JANLSY010000057.1, from coordinate 11,706 downwards.
AATTGCGACGACAATGAAGCCAGGGAACAGCGCGCTAAGCGCAAGCCGTTTTCGAGGCGCGGGATCGACCTCGGCAAGATAAGTTTCGCCATAGAGGTCCGCAATGTAATTGGCGTTTATGTCTTGCGGTGTCATATGGCCTTCTATAGGCATCTGTGAGAGGAGTTCCAGCGTAAAGCAAGACGGTCGATAGGCCAAGCGCGGACACCGATGCAGTGGAGAGGACCAAAATGAAGCCGATCACGCCGACGCTGCGCTGGATCCTGTTCGGGCTGCTGTGCGTTGCCGGTATTTTCAACGCGATGGATCGGCCGGTTATCGCGATCCTCAAGCCGGACATGTCGGCGGACCTTGGCTGGAGTGACAGTGATTTTGCCAATCTCGCTTTTGTAACGCAGATCGCGGCTGCGTTATCCTTTTTGTTCACCGGATGGCTCGTTGATAAAATTGGCGTGTTACGGTCGATGATCTTCGGTGTGACGACGTGGAGCCTTGCCGCGATGGCGCATGGCTGGGCCATCGCGGGCTGGCATGTTGTCGCTGCACGGATTGGACTTGGTGCGACAGAAGCGGTGCAGACGCCGTTGACTATCAAGACCGTTGCGACACTATTTCCGCCGGACAAACGGTCTTTTGCATTTGGCGTGGGCACTGCAATTGCGGGGCTCGGGACGATCTCAATGCCGTTCTTCATCCCGGTTATCGCAGCAATCTGGGGATGGCGCGGTGCGCTGATTTTCGGCGGCATTGGCGGGTTCATCACGCTCGCGCTCTGGCTATGGTTTGCGCGCGGCGTGAAGTTTGATGACAAGGCAGAGGATGCCAATCGCGATTTCGCTGACGATGGCGCGCCTTATGGACCGATTTTGAAGGAACGGCGGACTTGGGCAATCGTGATCGCAAAGGCACTGTCCGACGCAACTTGGTGGCTCATCAATTTCTGGTTGCCGGATTTTTACCGCAAGGAGTTCGGGCTGACGACCAGCGAACTCGCGATACCATTGGCAATCGCATTTCTCGGGTCTGGCGTTGGCGCGTTATTCGCTGGCTGGTTATCGACGCGCCTTCTGGAGGCCGGGTGGAGCGTCAACCGCGTGCGCAAAAGCGTCATGTTCGGATCGGCATTGATCGTGGTGCCCCTGCCGTTTGTGCTCGCGCTAGATTCGTTCTGGCCGGTCGCGATCATGATGGGCGTGGTGATGGCCGGGCATCAGGGTTTTTCGCTGTCGATTTTTTCGACAATTACCGATGTCGTACCGCGGGCCAAGGTCGGCCGGGTGACCGCGTTTGGGGCGTTCATGGGCAATATCGGCGGTGCGCTGATCCAGTTGGTGACCGGAGCGGTGCTGGCCGCAGGGCTTGGCTTCACGCCGTTATTTATCTTTGCAGCCGCATCTTACTTGCTCGCGCTCGGATGGCTACATCTGCTGCTGCCGAATATCCGTCGCGCCGAAGCAGATCCTGCGCTTGTTTAACTGGCTTTCGTCAGTCCTTGGGTTTCGACCATTTCCTGTAGCTCGCCTGCTTCGAACATCTCCATCATGATGTCCGAACCGCCAAGAAATTCACCCTTCACATAAAGCTGTGGGATCGTCGGCCAGTCACTATAATCCTTGATGCCAGCGCGGATTTCCATGTCCTGCAGCACGTCGACGCTTTCATAAGCAACGCCGAGATGATCGAGAATAGCAATCGCTTTGCTTGAAAATCCGCATTGCGGAAACAAAGGCGTACCCTTCATAAACAGCACCACGTCATTGCTCTTGACCAGTTCGTCGATCCGTTCGTTCACGCTCATCATCTATACTCCAAAAAATTCTAGGGTGTTGCCGTGGTCAGCTGAAGCGCATGCAATACGCCGCCCATTCGGCCACCCAGTGCATCGTAAACTGCTTTGTGCTGCTTCACACGCGGAACTCCGCGAAAACTCTCGCTCACGACCCGTGCGGCGTAGTGATTGCCATCGCCTGCAAGGTCAGTGATTTCGACCAGCGCATCGGGCAGCGCGGATTTGATCATGCTTTCGATATCGGCGGCTGCCATGGCCATCAGGCTGGCTCGATAAACTGGCGGCGGGCTTCGACCATCTTATCTTCGAGCGCAGCACGGATTGTTGCGTCATCGACTTCAATGCCCGCCGATGTAAGGTCGCCAAGCACTTTGCGAATAACATCTTCGTCGCCAGCTTCCTCGAAATCTGCCTGTACGACCGAGGTCGCATAAGCGGTGGTTTCCTCGGGCGTCAGGCCCATTTTTTCAGCGGCCCATTGCCCGACCAGCTTGTTGCGGCGGGCGGTAATCTTGAAATGCAGGTCGGCATCGTGCGCGAACTTGTTTTCAAAGGCGTTTTCGCGGTTGTCAAAGGTCGTCATATTGCGGTTCCTGTTTGCTTCAGTTCAAAGATAATAGCTTGGCACTGTATCGGCAAGGCAGCTGTTCAAATATGGACGACAAGCTTGCCAACGGCGGCGCGGTCGCCGAGGCGCGCAATTGCCTGACCCGCGTCGGCCAGATCGAATGTTTCCGACACGCGCGGTTTAATCTTACCCGCGGCGTACAGGTCGAACAACTCGGCGATATTGGCATGGTTCTTCTGCGGCGTGCGTGCAGCAAACGCGCCCCAGAACACACCGCACACGTCGCAGCTTTTAAGTAACGTAAGGTTCAGCGGCAATTTTGCTATGCCTGCCGGGAAACCGACGACGAGAAACTTGCCTTCCCACGCGATGGAACGCACCGCCGGTTCGCTGTAATCGCCGCCTATAGTGTCATAAATGATGTTGAAGCCATCTTTGCCCGCCGCTGCCTTGAACATCTCGGCCACCGCTTTGGACTGGTCCTTGTCGAATGGTTGGTGCGGATAAACGACCACGTCGTCGGCTCCTGCTTCGCGTGCAATTTCAGCCTTAGCCTCACTGGATACGCCAGCTACGACGCGGCCGCCAAAAGCTTTGCCCAGTTCGATCGCCGAAATCCCGATGCCGCCCGCGCCGCCCAGTACGAGAACGCTGTCGCCTTCTTTCATATGGCCGCGATCCTTGAGTGCATGGATCGATGTGCCATAGGTCATCAGCAATGATGCACCGTCATCGAAGGACATCGCATCGGGCATTTTGAAACAGTTGAACGCCGCAACCGCGACCTTTTCGGTCAATCCGCCATTGCCGCACAGGCCGATGACGCGGTCGCCCACAGCAAAGCCGCTGACGCCTTCGCCAACCGCCTCGACTACGCCAGCGATTTCGCCGCCCGGCGCGAACGGACGAGGTGGCTTGAACTGGTAGAGATCGACGATCATCAGCGTGTCGGGGAAGTTGATCGAGCAGGCCTTTACCGCCACCACAACCTGGCCGGGACCAGCAACGGGTTCGGGCAATTCGCCCATGGCGAGGGTTTCAGGCCCGCCGGTGACGGTCGATAGTAAGGCGCGCATGTCTCTCTCCTAGGCTGCGTTTGGTACCAGCCAAGGCTGGCTTGCGGCTGTTTTTGTCTCATATGTGGAAATCGCATCGCTGCTTCGTAGCGTCAGGCCGATTTCGTCGACCCCGTTCAGCAGGCAGTGCTTGCGAAAAGGGTCGATCTCGAATTCGAAGCGATCCTGAAATGGTGTAGTTACCGTCTGGGTTTCCAAGTCGACATGGATGGGGTCGGTCTTTGCGACCTCCATCAGCCGGTCGATTGCGGCTTGCGGCAATACGATGGCAAGCAATCCGTTTTTGAACGCATTGCCTGAGAAAATATCGGAAAAGCTGGGTGCGATAACGGCGGTAATCCCCAAATCCGCCATCGCCCAAGCAGCATGTTCGCGACTGGAGCCGCAGCCGAAATTGTCACCGGCGATCAGGATTGGCGCGCCTGCATATTCGGGGTCGTCGAACATATTGCCCGGCACGGCCCGCAACGATTCAAACGCGCCTTTCCCCAGTCCCGTGCGGCTGATCGTTTTCAGCCATTCCGCCGGAATGATGATGTCGGTATCGACATTTTTGAGGCCCAACGGATAGGCGCGACCTTTGACTTGGGCGATTGGCTGCACTGGTGATCAGTCCGTTTCGCTTTTGGGTGTCGTTTCGGTCATCGGTTCGACCTCGGGTTCGGGCGACAGCGGTTCGAGCTTACCCTTCTTGCGCGTCAGGCTGCGGCGTCCGGCATAGAGCAATGCGGCCATCAAGGCAGCAGAGCCAACGGCTGCGCCTACCTTGGCACTGGTTGACCAGTTGTCATCTTCGGGCTTGGATTTTTTGTCGGTCATGGGGCGTGTCCTTTATTGCAAACAGCCTTAGCTTTGGCCGTCCGGACAAGTAAAGGGTCTATGGCGTTATTTGTTTCGCCGGCCGGTCAGTTGCCGCCAAAGCGAAGGCTTGCGTTTTTGCGGCAAGGACTGGCCCGTCGCATCAAGCAGGAATTTGGCCAGCATCAACGCCTGGCTGTGCGTCATCAGGAAATGATGTCCATCGACGCGGTTCTCGTCGAGCGCAGCCCGTGAAACTGTGCTCTGGATCCGCAGGTCGATTGAGGAGCCGAGATCATTATGCGTCCAGCCCACAACTACCCCGCGATGCTCTGCAGGTTCGTCGTTTTCCGATTTAATCTTGGTTGGGCGCTTTGCCATTCACTTCCTCCCGACAGCATTTTACATTCCGTAGGGCAGATGTAGAGTCAATATGCCGAAAGCGAGATGTACCGTGGCGGGACTCAGATCATCAGTTCGCGAACATCGGTCAATCGCCCAGTCACCGCCGCCGCGGCAGCCATCGCCGGGCTGACCAGATGGGTCCTTGCACCGGGGCCCTGCCGTCCAACAAAGTTACGGTTGCTGGTCGACGCACAGCGTTCGCCTGGCGGTACCTTGTCCGGGTTCATGCCAAGGCAAGCCGAGCATCCTGGCTCGCGCCATTCCAGCCCGGCATCCGTGAAGATGCGGTCGAGGCCTTCGGCTTCGGCTTGTTGCTTCACAAGGCCCGACCCCGGTACGACGATAGCCCATTTGACGTTGTCGGCTTTATGGCGGCCTTTCAGTATGGCCGCGGCGGCGCGCAGGTCTTCGATGCGGCTGTTGGTGCAGCTGCCGATGAAGATATTCTGCACCTCGACCTGCGTCATCGGCGTGCCAGGCGTCAGGCCCATATAGTCGAGCGATTTCTGCGCGGCGACTTGTTTGGACGGGTCGGCAAAGCTCATCGGATCGGGGACGCTGCCGGTAATTGGCAGAACATCCTCGGGGCTCGTACCCCACGTGACGCTCGGTGCAATATCGGCGGCGTCGATGACGACCGTTTTGTCGTAGGTCGCGCCCGCATCGGTGGCGAGGCTTCGCCAATAAGCGACCGCCGAATCCCAATCCGCGCCCTTGGGCGCCATTGGACGGTCCTTGAGGTACGCGAATGTCACGTCATCCGGCGCAATCAGGCCAGCGCGCGCGCCGTGCTCGATCGCCATGTTGGAAATCGTCAATCGGCCTTCGATGCTGAGCGCACGAATAACCGGTCCGGTATATTCGATCACATAGCCCGATCCGCCAGCCGCGCCCACGACCCCGGTGATGTGAAGCACGACATCCTTGGCCGTCACACCGGAGCCAAGTTCGCCGTCGACGCGGACTTCCATCGATTTCGATTGCTTGAGCTGCAAGGTTTGCGTTGCCAATACATGTTCGACTTCGGACGTGCCGATCCCGAATGCCAGCGCGCCAAGCCCGCCATGACAGGCGGTGTGGCTGTCGCCGCAGACAATAGTTGTGCCGGGTAATGAAAAGCCCTGTTCCGGTCCGACAACATGGACAATCCCCTGATTGGCGTCGGACGCGTCGATATAGCGAATGCCGAAATCGGGCGCGTTCTTCTCCAGCGCTGCCAGCTGTTGCGCGCTTTCGGGGTCGGCGATTGGGATGCGGTTGCCACCTGCGTCCAATCGCGCGGTCGTCGGCAGATTATGATCGGGGACCGCCAGCGTCAAATCGGGCCGCCGCACTTTGCGCCCTGCCACACGAAGTCCTTCGAAGGCCTGCGGGCTGGTTACCTCATGCACCAGATGCCGGTCGATAAAGATTAGCGACGTGCCGTCGTCACGTTTCTCGACAACATGGGCGTTCCAGATTTTTTCGTACAGGGTTTTGGGCGCAAACGTCATAATATGTCGCCGGTGGCCTGATTTAGCGCGAAAGGCAAGTGGGAGCAGTTTCTTGTTGAATTGCTGCTATGGAATTTGCACTCGGCAGAGCGACGATCTTGACTGCGCGCGAGGAACCTGACCTCAATATATGGTTTCACCCATATTGGCTGCGTCTATCTTTATGGCCATATCTAGCTAAGATTTAGCCATGCATACATCCGCCCGAACCCCTTCTCCGTCCAGTGACGCAGCAATAGGCCTGACATGTGCTGGACTGATGTTTGGCGTCTGGATCGGTGTTCACATCTGGGCGATGTTCTTCTTTACGGTCCGCCTGTCCGATTGGCCCCTGGTGATGGCGGCAATTGGTCTGCAATGTTGGCTTTCGGTGGGGATGTTCATTGTCGCGCATGATGCGATGCACGGATCGCTCGCGCCCGGTTGGCATCGAACCAATGCGGCAATCGGCAAAATCACCTTGTTTTTATATGCAGGTTTTGGCTGGCGGCGGATGCGCGATGCACATTTCGCGCACCACCGCCATGTCGGCAGCGCCGATGATCCGGATTTCAATGCTGATGACAGTCGCTCATTTTGGCCGTGGTATATGTTGTTTTTAAAGCGGTATTTCGGTTCGCAGTCGATTATGTTTATTTCGACGATTGTAGTCACATATTTCTTTGTCCTGAACGTCCCATTGCAGAATATCACCCTGCTTTACGCGGTGCCTGCCATCGCCTCATCGCTTCAACTTTTCTATTTTGGCACCTATCTGCCGCACCGCCATGACGATTCAGGTTTTTCCGACCAGCACAATGCGCGTACCAATGATTTCGGCAACATCGCATCGCTTTTCAGTTGCTTTCATTTCGGCTATCATCACGAACATCATCTGGCGCCGGGCACCCCGTGGTGGGCATTGCCTCAGGCGCACAAGGAATATCAGCGTAATAAAAAGCGGGACGTGAACGAGTGAATCTGTTCGAAAAAATTGCGATTGTTGTTTTGGTTGTCGCGGCGATGGAATTTGTCGCTTGGGCGAGCCATAAATATATCATGCATGGTTGGGGCTGGGGCTGGCATCGCGACCATCATGAGCCCCATGACAATGTGCTGGAGAAGAACGATTTGTTCGCCATCGTCGGCGCTACGGCTGCGATCACTCTGTTTACAGTCGGCTATTATTACTCGCTTGCTCTGTGGTGGGCTGCAGTAGGTGTCACGGCATATGGCGTAATTTATACTTTCATCCACGACGGTCTGGTCCATCAGCGCTATTTCCGCTGGGTGCCGAAACGCGGTTATGCCAAGCGACTTGTGCAGGCACACAAGTTGCACCATGCGACCATCGGCAAGGAAGGCGGGGTAAGCTTCGGCTTCGTCTTGGCCCGCGACCCCGCGAAACTGAAGGCAGAGTTGAAAGTGCAGCGCGAGGCGGGCATCGCGGTAGTCCGCGAGGCCAATCTCGCTTAATATTGATGCACTGCCTTGGTCACATAATAGGCATCGAGGCCTTCAGGCCCCGCTTCACTGCCAAAACCTGATTCTTTGACCCCGCCGAACGGCGCGTCAGGCATCGAGATCACGAAGCTGTTAAGGCCGACCATTCCAGTGTCCAGCGCGTCCGCGACCAGGTTCGCCTGCCGCGCATTTTCGGTAAAGGCGTAGGCGGCGAGGCCGAATGGCAGGCGGTTTGCCTGCTCGATTGCCTCGTCAAAGGTCTTGAACGGTCGCATCAAAGCGACTGGGCCAAAGGGCTCGTCTTCCATGATATCGGCGTTCATTGGCACGTCAGAAAGCACGGTCGGCTGGTAGAAGTTACCGCCTTCTCCGCGTTCGCCTCCAGTCAGCAGCTTGGCCCCTTTGGCGGTCGCGTCGGCCACCAGTTTCGCTATCGCCGGAGGGCGGCGGTCGTTGGCGAGCGGGCCCATAATGGTTCCGGATTCAAGTCCGTTGCCGACCTGGACCTTCTTCGTTGCTTCGGCAAAGCCTGCGACAAAGCGATCGTAAACGCCTTCCTGCACATAAAAGCGGGTCGGCGAGATGCAGACCTGTCCGGCGTTGCGGAATTTGGTCGTGGACGAAAGGGTAATCGCCTTGTCGAGATCGCAATCGTCGAAAATGATGACCGGCGCATGTCCGCCCAGTTCCATCGTCGTGCGCTTGACGCCGTCGGCGGCAAGCTTGAGCAGGTGCTTGCCCACCGGTACCGACCCGGTGAAGCTGATCTTGCGGATAATGGACGACGCGATGAGATGGCGACTAACCATATCGGGAACACCATAGACAAGCTGCGCGACATTGCCGGGCAGGCCGGCGTCGGCAATGCAGCGGAAAATGGCGCTGGTACAAGCGGGCGTTTCCTCGGGTGGCTTGCAAATAATCGAGCATCCCGTAGCCAGTGCTGCCGCAAGTTTCTTGCACATCAGATTGCCGGGGAAATTCCAGGGGCTGAAGGCAGCGACGGGTCCAACCGGTTGTTTCAGTACCAGCGCGCGTTGCCCCGTCGGACGCACCAGCACGCGGCCATAGCTGCGCTTGGCCTCTTCGGCGAAATAATCGAAAAATGCCGCGCAAGAAGCGACTTCTGTGCGCGATTCGCCGAGTGGCTTGCCTTGCTCGGTCGTCATCAATACGGCAATATGCTCGGCGCGTTCGCGGATTAGATCGGCGATTTTGTGCAATGTTGAGGCGCGGGCATTGACGTCGGTTTTGCGCCAGATTTCGAAACCCTTTGCAGCAGCCACCAGTGCCTCTTCAAGATCGGCGGCGCTTGCCAGCGGAAGTTCTGCGAGTGTCGCGCCGGTCGCGGGATTGACGACTTTATGCGTCTCGCGGCCCTCACCGCTGCGCCATTTGCCATCGATGTAAAGGCCAAGGTCGGTCGTATAGGTCATGAAAGCTTCCCGCAATTAAGTTCGCGGTGCATGTAGGACGGCTATCGTGGCTTTGGAACCCCTTGCGAGCCGGGTAATTTATCGACCCGAAAATCACGAGACCTTGTTTGTCAATGCGCTAACAAGACCGGCACGCCCACTTCGCCGAGCAAGAAGCGCGTAACCCCGCCGAACAATGTTTCGCGCCAGCGGCCGTGGCCATAAGCGCCCATCACGAGAAAGTCCGGGTTCCACGCCTTGGCCTCGGCGAGTAGTCGCTCTTCAACGCTTACATCGCCTTTCCCCATCGCCGCGATTTCGGCACACACTCCGTGCCGCGAAAGATATGTTGCGACATCGGTGACCGGAAATTCCTGAGGCGCGCTTTCAACTTCGGCGATGCGGATTGCAGCCGACGCAGCCAGCATTGGCAAGGCTGCGCGCACAGCGTTAGCCGCCTCGAAACCGCCGTCATAGGCGACCATCGCACGATCAAAGCAGATGCGGTTACAGGAAACCGGCACTGCCAGAACGGGTGTGCGAGAAGCGGTAACAACATCGCTGACAAGCGTTCGGCCATGACCAGGCGTGCCTGTGGGCGTTGCATCGAGCGACATAACGAGCACATCACCAAGACGGGCAGCGTTGACCAACGCGTCGGCGGTTGTGCCATCGAATATCTGCCAGTCCCACGGCAAGCTCTCGACCTTCAAGCGTTCGTCAATCCGCGATTGCATCTTGGCACGCTCTTTTTCCGCCGCATCAAATGCCTCGCTGATGAAATGCGCGCCGCCGAACATGTCGAATGCAACATAATCCTGCGGAGGGCGTGGAAGTATGAGCGAAAGATGCCCATTAAACTGCCGCACAAGATCGAGTGCAACCTGCAACCGGCTTTCAAAGCCAGCGTCGCTTCCAGCATGTACCATGATCGATTTCATCGTCGTTTCCTCTTGCAGCTCGCCCCGCAGATGAGTCGGCTTGATCCTTTGATTATACGCATTTGCGTGGATGTCGTTGATCCACGTCAAAATGCTTCCAATCAGGAAATATATATGTCAGCGGTTAGACATGATCGCCGCTCATACCGATGCAGAACGACTGACTGTTCGACAGGCGGCTGAAGGTGATGCCGACACGATTGCAGCAATTTATGCCGAGCATGTACGCAGCGGCACAGCAAGTTTCGACACAGTCCCGCGCGGCAGGGCAGAGACCGGACAGAAAATCGCCGAGATTAGAGGCAAGGGCTGGCCGTTTCTGGTGGCGGAACTTGACGCAGAGGTGGTTGGCTATGGCTATATTACGTTGTTTCGCGACCGTCCGGCTTATGGCTTTACGTGCGAAAACTCGGTTTATGTGCGCGGCGATTGCGCAGGGCGCGGCGTGGGTTCTGCGCTGATGAGCGAACTGGTCGATCAATCGGCAGCGTGCGGCTTCCGGCAAATGATGGCGGTTATCGGTGGCGGCGAACCCGCGTCTGTGGCCCTGCATGCAAAGATGGGCTTTGAACATGCCGGACGGATGCGATCTGTCGGACGAAAATTCGGACGCTGGCTCGACACCGTGTATATGCAGCGGGCGCTTGGCGAGGGCGACCGGACGTCTCCAAAGCACGAGCCCGGATGATAGCGCCTGATTTGCGGGGAAACGAGCGCCGAACAGGCGCCGCTTAGGTGGAGAGAAATCATGGCAGAATTTGAGCTTGTAGCCAGTGGACTGCGGTTCCCTGAGGGTCCGGTGGTAATGCCCGATGGCAGCATCATTCTGGTAGAAATTGCATCGGGGCAAGTAACGCGAGTGAAATCTGATGGCAGCACATCGGTCATTGCAAAGCCTGGCGGCGGACCCAACGGATTGGCGCTTGGTCCGGACGGCAAACTCTATTGCTGCAACAATGGCGGTTTCGACTATCTTGATTCCAACGGCTATCTCGTGCCAAATGGGATTGCCCAGGATTATTCAGGCGGCCGGATCGAGCGGATCGACATTGATACTGGCGAAGTTGAGATTCTCTATAAATCGGGCGATCACGGCTGCGTTCTGCGCGGACCCAATGACATCGTGTTCGATGCACATGGCGGCTTCTGGTTCACCGATCATGGCAAGGTAGATTATGCCAAGCGGATTCATGACATTGTCGGCATCTTTTATGCGAAAGCCGACGGCAGCCATCTCGAGGAAGTGATTTTTCCTTCAAACAACCCCAATGGCGTTGGCCTTTCGCCCGATGGTAAGTCGCTTTATGCGGCTGAAACTTACACCTGCCGGTTGATGAAGTTCAACATCACCGCACCGGGCAAGGTTGCCGCGGACGCTGGCCCCGGCGGCCCCGGCATTCCGCTCTACCGCCCCGCAGGCTATAAATTCTTTGACAGTCTCGGCATGGAAGCGAATGGCAACATCTGCGTTGCAACGATCGGTGAATGCGGCATCAGCGTGATTTCGCCCGAAGGTACGCTGGTTGAATTCGTTGCCACCGACGACATTTTCACCACTAACATCGCCTTCGGCGGAGAGGACATGATGGATGCCTATATTTGCCTCTCGGGTAGCGGTCGGCTGGTGAAGACGCAGTGGGCAAGGGCCGGATTGAAGCTGCAATATTGATGCGGATACTTTTGGTTTTCATCGCCGTTCTGGCAGCAGCTCCAGCGTGGAGCAAAGGTTCGCTGGTGATTGTGGGCGGCGGCCTTTCGGCAGATAATGCCGAGATTTA
>JANLSY010000041.1:0-2948 GCA_031362665.1 Sphingomonadales bacterium | reverse complement strand
TCACGATTTCAAGCCTAGGTTTGGCCAATGCTTCCTGCGCGACACGGTCAACGCGCGCGCGCATTTCTTCGTATCGGGCAACAATCTCGTCACCCGACATCCCGGCCTGCTCATGCAAAATGCGCGCGGTGTGCAATAACGGATCCTGCGCCTCGGCCGCCTCGATGTTTGCAAGCGCCGAGTAACTGGCCTCCACATCGGCCCCGGCATGCCCCATCAGGCGAACCGTTCGTATATGGAGGAACACCGGCCTTCGGCGTGAACGCGCATATTGCACCGCCTCTTCGCAACCCCGCAGCGCGTCGTTCAAATTGGCGCCGTCGCACTGTATATAATGCAGCGCAGGCCGATGCGCGAAATTGGCTTCGATCCAACCACCGGGTGTGCGCACCGAAATGCCGATGCCGTTATCCTCGCACATGAACACGATCGGCATCGGCAGATGCTGGTACGCCGCCCAGCATGCAGCATTGAACGCCCCTTGCGATGTCGAGTGGTTTGCCGAAGCATCCCCGAACGAACATAATATAATTCCATCATGTGGTAAAACGGCATCCGCCAGCTTCAGCCGGTGCGCCATTCCGATCGAATGCGCTGCTCCCACCGCCTTGGGCAAATGCGAGGCAATCGTGCTGGTTTGCGGCGGCACAAATGTATTCGCGCATCCAAGCACTTTATGGCGCCCGCCCGAAATAGGATCATCGGCTGACGCAGCAAAAGACAGAGCCATATCATATAGCGGCGTTAGACCCCCAGCCTGTTTCTTGCGCTGGATTAGGAAAGCCCCATCGCGGTAATGCAAGAACGCCATATCGGTTGTCCGCGTCGCGGCGGCCATCGCCGCGGTCCCTTCGTGTCCGGAACTGCCAATCGAATAGAATGTTTTTCCCTTTGACCGCCGCGCCCATAAATCGAGATGGCGGCTCATAATCTGGCTGTCGAATAGGTCGACGAGCGTGTGGGCGGGCGAAGGAAATGCTGCGACATTGCTGCGCGATGCAGGAAAATCATGGGCTGCAACGCGGCGAACGAACGCTTCGTCGATAATCGTGGGGCGGTCAAACATATCGGCAGCGTGAATAAAGCAGCGGAGCGCAAAAGCCACACCAAATCGCCAAATTCAATCGCGCGATTAAATTGCTGGATTTGTGAAAATTGTTCGATAGGATAAGCAGCGAGAGAGATTATTCCCCGGGGAAACATCCCAGCGAATTTGTCATGACCGAACAACTAAGACGAGCAGAAAATGCCGCGACGGTTGCCGGTCAAGTAGGAGGAGAGAGAAATGCGTAAACTGAACCGTGTGATGACGGCTGCCCTGTGCAGCGCCATGTTAGTTCCAGCCGCCTATGCGCAGGAAGCACCCCAAGCCGAAGAAGACAGTGGCGACGAGCCGATCATCGTGACCGCTACGTTGCGCGCGATGGATGTTCAGGACATTCCGTTGGCTGTGACAGCAGTTGCACCCGAAGCACTTGAGCGTCAGGGTATCAACGACATCAAAAACTTGGCTTCAATTTCCCCAAGCTTCAACATCCAGTCTTCGCAAACCGAAACGCAGGGCACGTCGATCAAGATCCGCGGTGTCGGCACGACTGGTAACAACACAGGTCTTGAAAGCTCGGTCGGCGTGTTCATAGACGGCGTGTATCAGTCACGTCCCGGCGTTGCGCTGGGCGATCTGGTCGATCTGGAACGCCTTGAAATCCTTAGGGGTCCGCAGGGCACCCTGTTTGGACGGAACACGTCCGCAGGCGCTCTCAACGTCACCACCAAGCGGCCGAATCTCTCAGAAGTCGAAGGGTTCGTAAATGCGAGCTACGGCAACTATAACTTCATGAACGTGCAAGCGGGCGTCAGCGTTCCAATTGCACAAGATGTCGCTGGCGTTCGCGTTTCAGGCACATGGCGCAAACGCGACGGCTACCTGAAAACGCCAGCTGGGGTCGAAAGCAACGACCGCGATCGCTACATGCTCCGCGGCCAGCTTTACATCGAACCCAGTGCCGATGTCAGCATTCGCCTGCTCGCCGACTATGCCAAGACCGACGAGCAATGCTGCGAAGCCGTAATCGTTCGCGAAACCGAACTTGCGCCTTTCGCCGCTTTCCACGGCTTGGCGAGCGATGGCGTCGATCAGTCCGGACCGACAGCTCTCAAGAATTTGTCGATCAACGGCGGGCCTTATTTGAACGGTTCGAAGCAATGGGGCGCTTCGGGCGAACTGAAATGGGACCTGGGTGGCGTCAAGCTTACCTCGATTACCGCCTATCGCGACTTCGATTCGAGTTCGACTACGGTCGGTGGCTTCACTGCCAATGCGACCTACACGGTCGGCAACGGCGCACCGACGTCGCGCGCCGGTATTTTGCCGTCGGGCGATCATATAAAGACCTTTACGCAAGAATTGCGCTTACAGGGCACGGCGTTTAACGATCATCTTGATTGGCTGATCGGTGGATTTTACTCCAGTGAGAAAATCCGCGCCGACCAGTCAATGACGCTAAATGCCGATTTCCAACGTACTGGTAGCGCATTCAATTTTGCCAATTTGGCAGGGGTGAACCCGTTGTTCGCGTTGACTGCACTCGGCAATGCTGGTGTCCCGGTCAACGCCAATGGCAACTATGCCGAAAACCGGTTCCTGCAAGATGCAAAAAGCTGGTCGGTTTTCACGCATAATGTCATTAATTTCACCGACAAACTCAGTTTAACGCTTGGTGCGCGTTATGTAAATGAAACCAAGGACGCCTCGTTCAACCAGCTGGGCGGCACAACCGGTGCGGGTGCCAGCGCGTGCCAGGCCAGTGTGAATGCTGTGTTGACGGGCGGCGTACCTGCCCCACTTCGTGCAGGTTTGATTGGCATCAACTGCTTCCCATTTGCAACGTCGGTTGCCCTCACTGCTCCGGCAGCGGTGGGCGGCGGTCTTGCCAGTGCGAAACTGC
>JANLSY010000401.1:0-5012 GCA_031362665.1 Sphingomonadales bacterium | reverse complement strand
CGCGTCCTGCGTGATGGTGAGGAAACCCAGCTTCCGGCCGAAGAACTGGTGACCGGTGACGTGGTACTCCTCGCTGCGGGAGATCGCGTACCAGCGGACGGCCGCGTGATCGAGCAATCGAGGCTGCACGCCGACGAGGCGGCGTTGACGGGCGAGTCATTGCCGGTCTCCAAATCCGAGGAGCTGATAGCCGATCGCGAAGCACCCCTGGGCGACCGGCTCAACATGGTTCACATGGGCACGGCGATCACGGATGGCCGAGGCAGATTCATCGTCACCGCCACGGGAACGCAAACAGAGATGGGCAGAATCGGCACGCTCATCGATGAAGTTGACGAACAAGGCACACCGCTGGAGGCGAAGCTCGCACAACTCAGCCGCGCGCTGCTCGTCATCGTGCTCACGCTTTGCGTCCTGATGGTGCTTGTCGGCTGGCTGCGCGGCAACGATCTTATTTACATGATCCAGGTTGGCATATCGCTCGCGATCGCGGCCGTACCCGAGGGTCTGCTGGCCGTGACCACAATGACGCTCGCCGTGGGGATGCAGCGAATGGCCACAATGAACGCGCTCATTCGCCGGCTTCCGGCTGTCGAAGTCTCTTGCCAAAACCATAAGGCAGGACCGCTTTATGGTGACGGCGGACAAGGCCTTTGCGCAGGTCATCGCTACCTGCGCGGAATCGCGCGACGACCGGCGTGATACGTGGATTAACCCCGATATCGAGGACGCCTTTTGCGAACTCCACCGAATGGGCCACGCGCACAGCGTCGAATGCTGGCTGGACGGCGAACTGGTCGGCGGATTGTACGGCATGGCGATGGGCAGGGCGTTTTTCGGCGAGAGCATGTTTTCGCGCGCAACCGATGCATCCAAGGTCGCATTAGCTTGGCTTGTGGCGCGAATGACGATCGGCGGATTCGAATTGCTCGATTGTCAGTTCATGACCGACCATTTGGCGAGCCTTGGCGCAATTGAAATCTCCCAGGAGGACTATCTGGTGCGCTTGGAAGCCGCATTGGGCCTGGATTATCAAGCCTCGGTTGTGACCTCGCCTTCGCCTTCTTTATCGGCAGGGGCGGCAGGCGCGGGCGACTGGGGTGCTTTGGACGGAGCTTTGGATGCTGGCGCCGGTTCGTCGGATTTCTCCTCCAACGCCTCTTCCTCGCCCGGGAAGCTCATCTTGCAGGCCTTGACCCAAACGTCATAAATCGGGTGCTCAACCACATTTGCGGCGGGATTTTCCTTGAACAACCAGCCGGAGAAAACGCTGCGCCAGCGTTCGGCCTCGGTCGTACCGGGCGGGCGTTCGTTGACCAGCAACTGGACGAAAGCGCCTTGGTCGGGATAGGTTTCCCACGGCGCGGTTTTCTCGCACGCCCTCAATCGAACGACGACCTTGCCGAAGCGAATCGCCTCACCGGGTTTCAGTTCGATATCACGGGTTTGGCCGTTGCGTTTGTTGAGCAGACCCAAGACCGCGACTCGTTCAGCCATCGGTGTGCCGATCTGCTCGCCCGCAGCGGCGACGATCTTGTCGTTGGTCGGCTGCGCCTTGCCCGCTTTTTCAGGGGCAATTTCGACTTCCTTGTTACCGCCCAGCATATCACATGCGCCCAGCGTTGCCAGCAAGGGCAGCAGCAATAGGCCGCGAGCCAGTTTCATGCGGCGTCTGGGCTCCATGCCTCATAATCGCCAGTTGCGCGCGCGCGCCGTCCGCCGCGCTCGATTGCGCCTGCAGGACGATAGGCTTCGGCGGTTCCGGTCAGGTTCGGCAGCGCCTCGGCTTCAAACCCGCGCACCGGCGGCAAATAATCCTCGGGCTGCCCGTCGTGCGTGCCGTGCAGCCAGCCGTGCCAGTCGGGCGATACCCGGCTGGCGTCGTTTGCACCTTTGTAAATGACCCATCGGCGCTTGCCGTCGGCGCTCTGGAAATATGTGTTACCCTCGGCATCTTCGCCGAACGCCTTCCCCTTGCGCCAGCTATAGAGCGCGGTGCCGATGGTGGCGCCGTCCCACCAGGTGAAGATTTTTCCGAGGATTCCCATGGCGCAGCGATTAGGGCGAAGCAGCCCTGCGTGCAATCCCTATTTGCCCCGCCAAGTGACCTTATCACCCGCTTCTATGCCGAGTTCCGCCGTCAATCCACCGCGCAATTCGAGCACTGCACCTACAACTTCGCCCGAGGCAACTGGATCGGTCGAGTAAGGAATGGTGTTCTCCGCTATACTCTCGATTGTACCGTTGGGCCGCACGAAAACAATGTCGAGCGGGATGACAGTGTTCTTCATCCAGAAACTTGCAGGTTTTGGGTCGGGAAATGGAAAGATCATGCCCGCATTGTCGGCCAACTCGGTGCGGAACATCAGGCCCTTGGCCTGCTCCATAACGCTGCCCGCGACTTCGACAGTGAAGGCATGGGTCTTGGCCTTGCTCGTCACGCACAACGTCACCTGCTTAAGCCCGGCTTCCGACTCTCCCTTATCAGTACCGGCAACACAGCCCCCCACTGCCTTGCTACCGCCATTGGCCGGAACCGTGCAGCCTGCGAGCAATACGAACGCGAACGCGGCCATAACTTCCTTACGACGCAGTCTCATTTCTTGCCTCCGCTATCTATCTTCGCGCAGTTGATTGCGGCGGAACCAGCTTTCTTGATGAAGCAGGTGCCTTGGCCGCCGATGGTGATGTTGCCGGTGCCGTCGTTGAATATCTCTGTCTGCTCCTCGACGGTCGCGGTCGAAACGGCATTGCCGATATGCTCGAGCCGCAGCTTGCGCGTTGCCACCTTTGCGCCTTCAAAACCGCCCGTGCCGTCGATAGTCACCCGTGCATCGCGCACTACGCCGCCGCCTAGATCAATCTTGCCATTGCCATCAATTGTTGCCGAAAACTGGTCCGTGACTAACCGCCCGATTGTTATCGACCCGTTCCCAGCCAACAGCATACGCACCATTGTCGGCTGCTTTACCTCCGATACCGTCAGGGTACCATTGCCGCTCAACGTGATGTCCTTTATCCCCTGTGTGGTCAGACGGACATTCAACGGCGCGGAAATAGGCACGCCTTTGTTGTTATTGATGATGTCCTGCAACCGAACACGCAATGTCGTGCCGATGCGCTCCAGCTTCAAAGATTCAAGTACCCGCTTGTCTCCGCTGGCGATGGCGGAGGGCGATTTGCCCGTGGTAACGATGACATTCATGTTACCGATCACCTGAATATTCTCGAAACTTGCCACGAGTAATTTGCGTTCGATTTGCTTGTTCGCCTGAGCGACCGCCGCGCCGGCCAGCGTCGTAAGAACTATGACGCCAATCGTGCCTCGCCATATTCGACCCAGCCCAGCCATTTCGGTGTCCTCTTCATATAATGGCCATGCGGCGCGTCGCACGCAAAGCCTGCGGAGGATATGGCGCGCGTTACCGGCCGCGTCAAATGGCAACCGCCCGCAATATGTTTCCAGGCCGGCTCGATCCGCCCTTGCCATTTTGCAGGTGAGGCATCGGGCGATAGGCCATGTTCTACAAACAGCAACCGCCCGCCAGGCCTAAGCACGCGTCTTGCTTCGGAGAGCGCCGCGACGGGGTCCTGAACCGAACAGAGCGTGAAGGTGGTCACCAGGCAATCGAAACTGTCGCTGGCAAAGGGCAGCGCCTCGGCGACTCCTGCCACGAAATTGGCGCTACGCCCCGAAGCCGCCAGTTCGGCCTGCGCGCGGTCGAGTAATTCGGGCGACGGATCGATGCCGGACAATCGTTTGACCTTATACCAATCGTAAAACTGCAAATTCGCCGCACCGCCGCAACCCAGTTCCAGCACGTCGCCCGATGCAAGCGGCACGATTTTCGCGCGGTCCTTCATAACCGCAGGCTGTCGGCACGCACAGCCGATTAGCCGCGGCACGACATGGCGGTCCCACCAGTTGCTCACGCCCGCGCGCCCTCGCTCACCCGCAATTGATCTTCCCTGACCCGATGCTCGAAGTTTTGCATTTCGCCCCGCCAGTGACGTTGATGTCGCCGGTCCCCGCGATGCTTGCATCGACTGTGCCGGTCGCGCTCAGGCGGACATCGCCGGTTCCTGCAATCGACACCTCGGCATCGACGCTGGCGAGTTTGGTGGCATCGATATCGCCTGTGCCGGCGACCGAAAATTCGGCGCGCTCGACCTTGCCGGCAAGGCTGACATCGCCCGTCCCCGCAAGCTCGCCCTTGAAGCTTTTGCCCGTGACGTCGCGAATATTGGCGTCACCCGATCCGGCGAGTTCGACCGAGATGCTGTCGCCTTCCATCCGGTCAGCGGTAAAGTTGCCCGACCCGACGAGCGAGGCTGCGGCCAGCGTCGGCGCAGTCACGGTAACCGTTACGCCCTTTCCGTCCTTGCCCCACCATTGGCCTTTTTCACGGCCGATGATGAGTGTGCCATTGTCCATCGCATAGCGCAATTTGGCGACCGCATCCGCATCGCCCTCTGCCTTGATGGAGAACGCTTCGCCAGTGACAAAGACAATATTGTCCGGCCCCACCGCCTCGATTTTCGTGAATGAACCTGTGGTCGCGGCGGTGGTGGAGATGGTCTTGCCGTCGGAAGTAAGGCGCTCGTCCTCGGCATCGACGTTGAGGCTGCAAGCCGAAACGGCCAGTGCGGCGAGGGGGAGAAGTATGAAAGAGGATTTCATGGGGTCGCACTCCTTGTGTATTGTACATATAATACAGTGATAACAGATGAGGCGCAAGCATGAAGTTTTTAGCCCTATGAGCGGCACTTGCTATCGAACCACGCATCTGGCTAGAACGGCCTTATGAGGACCGATATCGAAATTTCGAATGCAGCAAGCCTGCGGCCAATCCAGGAAATCGCTGGCAAAATAGGACTCGCAGATGAGGACCTGGAACCTTACGGTCGATACAAGGCCAAGCTGAACATTCCTGCCTCAAACGGTCAGACATCCGACGGCAAGCTCATTCTAGTTACCGCCATCAACCCGACGCCAGCTGGAGAGGGTAAAA
>JANLSY010000388.1:0-5338 GCA_031362665.1 Sphingomonadales bacterium | reverse complement strand
CCCTTCGGGTCCCACCAGTCCGCAGCGAGCGCCCCGAAATGTGCCGCCTCAGCGGCGTTTATTGTCGTGGCCGTGCTTGCGTTTGTCATTTCCTGTCCCTATCAGGACGCCCGATTGTAATATAGCGACTTTGTAAGGTTTTCATGGCCCGCATTGTAATGAAATTTGGCGGCACGTCTATGGCCGGAACCGAACGCATCCGCCGCGTCGCGCAACTGGTCAAGCGTCAGGCCGAGCGCGGCGACGAGGTTGCGGTGGTTGTGTCCGCAATGGCGGGCGACACCGACCGGCTGGTCAATTTCTGCCGCGAGGCGAATGCGCTGTATGACCCTGCCGAATATGACGTGGTGGTCGCGGCGGGTGAACAGATTACTTCAGGATTGCTCGCGATTACTTTGCAAGCGTTGGGCTGCAACGCGCGCAGTTGGCTCGGTTGGCAGATGCCCATCCATACCGATGACGCCCATGCCAAGGCGCGGATTGGCTCCATCGACACCGATGAACTGCTGGCCTCAATGCAGGCAGGCAACATTGCGGTCATTCCCGGTTTCCAAGGCCTGACCGACGACAACCGCATCACCACATTGGGTCGTGGTGGTTCGGATACTTCGGCTGTCGCGGTTGCTGCCGCAGTCAAGGCTGACCGGTGCGATATCTACACGGATGTCGACGGAGTCTACACCACCGACCCGCGCATCGTGGCGCGCGCGCGCAAGTTGAAGGCCGTCACCTACGAAGAAATGCTTGAGCTGGCCTCGGTTGGCTCGAAAGTCTTGCAGACCCGCTCGGTCGGGCTGGCGATGAAAGAGGGTGTCCGCGTTCAGGTGCTGTCTTCCTTCATCGACGAAAATGCCCCCGACGCCGACAGCATCCCCGGCACAATGATCGTGACCGATGAAGAATTGGAGAATGCGAACGTGGAACGCCAGCTTATCACCGGCATCGCCGCCGACAAGAATGAGGCGAAGATCACCCTGACCCGCGTGCCCGACCGGCCCGGTGCAGTGGCGCATATTTTTGCACCGCTTGCCGACGCCAACATCAACGTCGATATGATCATCCAGAATGTCGGCCGCGACAAGGGCGAGACCGACGTGACCTTCACCTGCCCGCAGGCCGATTTGGTGCGCTGCACCGACATACTAGAGAACCAGCGCGAGGCCATCGGCTACAATCGCCTGCTGTCCGACACCAAGGTCGCAAAGATATCGGTCGTCGGCGTCGGCATGAAAAGCCACGCCGGCGTGGCCTCGACGATGTTTAGTTCACTGGCGGACCGCAAGATCAACATTCAGGCAATTTCGACGAGCGAGATCAAGGTGTCTGTGTTGATTGACGAGGACGAGACCGAACTTGCGGTGCGGGTTTTGCATACTGCTTATGGTTTGGATGCTGAATAAAGAATTTTTTCACGCAGAGGCGCAGAGGGCGCAGAGGCGGTGCGATGAAACCGATTGACGAGATTACCAGTGAGGTGATTGGCGCTGCTATGGCAATTCATCGTGAAATTGGACCTGGACTGCTTGAATCGGTTTACGAGACTATTTTGGCCCGAAAGCTGGCCCGCTTGGGTTATGAGGTCGAGCAGCAAAAGGCATTAGGCTTTGCCTATGAAGACATGGAATTTCCTGCGGCTTTCAAGGTCGATCTGATTATCGACCATCAACTGATCATCGAGTTGAAATCCATCGACCGGCTTCAACCGGTCCATTCCAAGCAACTGCTTACATACCTTCGCCTGATGAAATTACCGGTCGGTTTACTCATCAACTTTGGATGCGATACGCTGAAAGAGGGCATAAAGCGGGTGGTCAATAATTATGAGGACTGAATTGACGTTACGCTCTATCCCTCTGCGATCTCTGCGCCTCTGCGTGAACAAAAAATCGGCAACGACATATGACTAAGCTCCAACACCTCATGCAACGCGGCACCGAATTTCTGGGCTGCGACGTCGCCATCATGTGCGGGGCGATGTCCTGGGTTTCGGAGCGGAACCTTGTGTCTGCGATATCCAACGCAGGCGGGTTTGGGGTGATTGCTTGCGGGGCGATGACGCCCGAGTTGCTGGATGCGGAGATTGCCGCGACGAAGGCGCTGACTTCGAAGCCGTTCGGCGTGAACCTTATCACCATGCACCCGCAGATCATGGATTTGATCGCGGTGTGCGCGCGGTACAATGTCAGCCATGTCGTGCTGGCGGGTGGGTTGCCGCCCAAGGGGAGCATTGAGGCAATCAAGGAATTCGGCGCGAAGGTCATTTGCTTTGCGCCTGCGTTGACGCTCGCCAAGAAATTCGCGCGTTCGGGAGTCGATGCGCTGGTTATCGAGGGTAGCGAGGCTGGTGGGCATATCGGGCCGGTGGCGACCTCGGTGCTGGCGCAGGAAATCCTCCCCGAGCTTGGCGAGCAGCTGCCGATTTTCGTCGCAGGCGGCATCGCGCGCGGCGGGCTGATGGCGAGCTATCTTGAAATGGGCGCGAGCGGCGTCCAACTTGGCACGCGCTTTGTCTGCGCGCACGAAAGCATTGCGCATCCCAATTTCAAGGCTGCCTTCCTGCGCGCCAACGCCCGCGACGCCGTGGCGAGCGTTCAGATTGATCCGCGCCTGCCCGTCATTCCAGTCCGCGCTCTGAAGAACAAGGGCACCGAATTGTTCACCGCCAAACAGGTCGAGGTCGCCGCTATGCTCGACCGTGGCGAAATCGACATGGAGGCGGCACAACTCGAAATCGAGAAATACTGGGCAGGCGCGCTCCGTCGTGCGGTGATCGACGGCGATGTCGAATATGGTTCCGTTATGGCGGGGCAGTCGGTCGGCATGGTGCATGTCGAGCGGCCGGTGGTGGATATCATTGCTAAGCTTGTGAGTGAGGCTGAGGAGGCGTTGGCGCGGTAATCCCGAATCCTCCCCATCGCAAGTCGATGGGGAGGATAAAGCTGAAACCGTCTTGCCAACACAACACACTGCCCTCATATCAAGTGAATGACAGACCAACCCGCGCCGGAACTCACCCCGCTTGACCCAGCCTATGTGACCACGACACGGATTGCCTCGGCGCTGGGGCTGTTGCCGTTCGTTATCGGCGCGACCGTTCTCGAATTCGCGCAGGCGATGCCCGCTGGCACCTTCATCGTACCTGTGATTTTGATTTATATCTTCATGGCTTTCGTCGTCCCTGCCCGCAAATATCGGCATTGGGGATATGTGATGGGCAGCGACCGGCTGCGCATTGTGCGCGGCTATATGTTCTACCGTGACACCGTGGTGCCGTTCGGACGCATCCAGCATATCGACGTCGATCAGGGACCGATTGATAGGCGTTATGACTTGGCGACTTTAACGGTGCATACAGCGGGAAATCACAACAGCACCGTCGCTTTGCCAGGTCTGCTTCACGCCGACGCGCTTGCCATGCGTGAAGCAATAAGGGCGGCTATCCGGCAGGACGTGATTTGACCGAAACAGCGGCCATAGCCGAGAACGAGGCCGCGTTAGACGGCGAGCGGCTGCATATTTCCGGGCTGTTCGTAAGCTTTATCAATGGTCTACCGCAACTGATATTTCCTTTGTTCGCCGCCGTTTTTGGCGTGCGAAGCGCGAATAACCCTATCCTCATCCCGATCGTTATCGTGCTCGTTCTGCTGGCCAGCCTCTTCTTTCGCTGGCTCGCATGGATGCGTTTTCGTTATCATATCGGCGAACATGACATCCGCATCGAGAAGGGCATATTGAGTCGCACTGCACGCTCTATTCCATATGAGCGAATTCAGGATGTCAGCATCGAGCAGAAGCCGTTGGCGCGGATAATGGGGCTGGGTGAGGTCAAGTTTGAGACGGGCGGCGGTAAAGGCGACGATGCGAAATTGAGCTTTGTCCGTTTGGACGAAGCCGAACGATTGCGCGAATTGGTGCGTGCGCGCAAAAGCGGCGTTGCCGTTGCTTCGGATGAAAACGAGACTGCCGACCAGCCCGAGGCGGCACCGATTTTTGCCATGGACGGCAAGCGTGTATTCACCTTCGGCCTATACTCTTTTTCGCTTATCATATTTGCCGTGCTCGGCGGTATCGCGCAGCAGTTCGATTTCCTGCTTCCGTATGATTTCTGGGATATCAAGCACTGGATCGGCGTAGCCGAAGAGCGCGGTGTTTCCGTGGACCAAATCAACGGCGTCGGCTGGGCGGCGCAAGTTATATTAGGGCTGGGTGCATTGGGCAGCCTGATCATCATCGGCTTCGCATCGGGTGTCATCCGCACATTATTGAAAGAGCATGGCTTCCGTCTCGACCGGACACCTAAGGGCTTCCGCCGCCGTCGCGGCCTGTTGACGCTGACCGATGCGGTCATGCCCGCGCACCGCGTGCAGGCCGCGGTGATCCAGACCGGCCCGATCTGCAAGCGGCGCGGCTGGCACAATTTGAAATTCGTCAGCCTGGCGCAGGACAGCAAGGATGAAAGCAATTTTGTTGCAGCACCTTTTGCTACGCTGGGCGAGATATGGCCGATTGCCGAGGCAGCAGGCGTCGCCGCGCCTGACGCAAATGTCGCGTTCCGCAAAGGCGAAGGTCGCTGGTGGACCCCTTATTTGTTTTTCGCTGCGCTGATCCTGTGTGCGCCGGTGATCTCGCTGGCGGTATTTACCGAAGCCACCATTGCGCAGACGGTGAATATCTTCTGGCTGCTGGTGCCTTTCGCATTTCTGCTGTGGTTCAACCGGCGCAACTACCGCGATGCCCTTGACGACGGGCAGGTCTATGTGCGCGAAGGCTGGTGGCGGCAAAGGTTGAGCATCGCTCCGCAGGTGAAGGTGCAGACGGTCGAGATTGCCCAAGGGCCGATTTCGAGGCGGCAAGGGCTGGCATCACTGAACTTTGGCATTGCAGGCGGAACGCTGGAAATGATCGCGCTGCCATTGGCAACGGCACACGCGATCCGTGACGCAGTGATGGAGACAGTCGCCGCAGTCGATTATTCAGCGATCAATCGATCGCATTAACCACCTGCGTTTCAATTACGCTGCCATCATCTTTGCGTAAGCTCATCGTCACTTTCTTCGCGGCCCAATCGATATCGATCTGCCCGAAATTCGCTATGCCCCAAAGTCCACCGGTGCGGGTTGCATCAGGTTCCTTTTCGCCGCCATCACCTTTGCCATTCGGCGAATTAAGCGAGCTTGAAGTGAATTCCCAGTATGGCTTTGATAAATTTGCGACTGCCTTTTTGTAAAACCCGCCGGAATGCCGGTCGCCGGATAGGAAGATGGCGTTGCTGACCCGCTTGTCGGCCAACAAGGCATATAGCCGCTGGCGTTCATTCGGGAAATTGGTCCAGCCTTCG
>JANLSY010000369.1:0-3943 GCA_031362665.1 Sphingomonadales bacterium | reverse complement strand
ACCCGACGAGAGCAAGGCGACCGCCGCTTAGGCCAAGCGCAGTTAGGACTCGAAATAACAAAAGCGGTCCCTACATAAGGCAAATGTACAGACAGCTTTTGCCCCTGCTCGCCCTCCCCCTCGCCCTTTCCGCCTGCGGCGAAGGCGGGGCTATTGACGCCAACCTCAAATCCACGCTGCGCCAGTCGTTGGTGTCAAGCTGCGCCGCGACCGCCGAAAGCCAGGTGCCAGAGGGGGTCAATGTCGACCTCGACAAGGTATGCGCCTGCGCCACCGATAAGGTGATGGCGGACCACAGCCTTCAGGACATGATCGCCAACGCTCCGTCGCCGTCGGAGATTTTGAACAAGGTTCAAGTCTGCATCAGCGAAGTTGGCCCCGTCACCATCGCCCCGCCTGCGGAATAGCGACGCAACAGAAAACCCCGCCCGGGGGAGGATCCGGACGGGGTTCTGATAGTCCTCTATCGCCTGCTAGGGGGATTTTCGAGGACTGTGATTTAAGGCCCTAAAAGGACCCGAAAACTTTATGGCATGACCACAGTGTCGATCGTGTGGACTACGCCGTTCGACGCCGCGATGTCGGTCGCGGTGATCGTGGACTTGCCGCCCTTGGCATCGGTCAGGATAACCTTGTCGCCATCCATGCTGGCTTTCAATTCGCCGCCGGCAACGGTCTTGATCGTCGCCGTGCCTTTGCCATCAGTGATCATCTTGACGACATCGGCTGCCTTCACATTGCCAGAGACGACATGGTAGGTGAGCAATGCCGCCAGCTTATCCTTGTTTTCCGGCTTCAGCAGGCCATCGAGTGTTGCCTTGTCGACCTTGGCAAAGGCGGCGTTGGTCGGCGCGAACACGGTGAAAGGGCCAGGGCCCGACAGTGTCTCGCCGAGGCCGGCAGCGGTTACGGCAGTGACCAGCGTCGACAGGTCCGCATTGCCCTGGGCCAGCGCCACGATGTTCTGGCCAGCGGCAGGGTCCGCAGCGATCGTGTCGCCAGCGGCGCTTTCATCGGCAACAACTTCGGTGTCGGTGGCGGTATCGGTCGGTGCTTCGCTGCTGCATGCGGCAAGCGCGAGTGCCGAGACAGACGCGATGATGGTGAGTTTGATTATCTTCATGATTGTTATCCTCTTTGGATGTGAATGGTCCCTCGACGGACAGTAACGTTGGCGGGCGGAAAAAGGTTTCACTGCAGCGCATAAAAATCGTTCGGGCCGCTCCCCTTACCGTTTTGCGTGGCAAATGCGCGGTTAGGCGTTAAGCGGTTCCGCATGACTGGCCTGTCCCCTGCCCTGCGCGAAGCCGCCGCGCGCCTTGAAAGCGTCAGCGATACGCCGCGGCTCGATGCCGAACTGCTGATGGCGCATGCGCTTGGGATGGACCGGTCGGAGATGCTGTTGCGGCGGGCGGATCTGGCGGTGCCGGAGGGGTTTGCGGCCTTGCTGGAGCGGCGGCTGGCGCATGAGCCGGTCGCCTATATCACGGGGCGGCAGGCGTTCTGGGACATTGAACTGGCGGTAACCCCAGACGTGTTGATTCCGCGCGCCGATAGCGAGACGTTGATCGAGATGGCGGCGGCGGGGTCGACACCTGCACGCGTGCTGGACCTCGGCACGGGTTCGGGGGCGCTGCTGCTGGCGGCGCTTTCGGCCTTTCCGCATGCAACCGGCGTCGGCATCGATGCGAGCGGTGCGGCACTGGCGGTGGCAAAGGACAATGCCGTGCGGCTGGGCTTTGATGACCGGTCGATATGGCTGCACGCAAGCTGGCGCGATGCACGATGGAGCGAGGGGTTGGGCGAGTTTGACCTCATCCTGTGCAACCCGCCCTATGTCGAAACGGACGCCGAACTCGCCCCTATGGTCGCGGCGCACGAACCGCACAGCGCGCTGTTCGCCGGACCGGACGGCCTCGACGATTACCGCCGCCTTATCCCCCAAATCCCCGCGTTGCTCGCCCCCGGCGGCGGCGCCATCTTCGAAATCGGCCATACCCAGGCCGACGCTGTTCACGATTTGGCAACCGCATTCGGGTTATCCACCGAATTGCGCCGCGATCTGGCCGGAAAACCACGCGCCTTGCGCTTTTCGCTTGGAATCGGGTTATCGAACGGCTAGACGCATAGGGCATCGTAGCAAAAACGCCCAAAATCGGGGCTTTGGCGCGAAGCCGCCCCCAGCGCAGATGGAATGGATTCAAGGTCGGGACGGACCTTGGCGCGACCTGAAAGGATCAGGTTCAAGGGGCACCAAGCAACATTTAGTGCTATGACAGAGGACAGGGCAAATCCTGATGAATACCAACAACAACCGGCCACAGAATAACAACAACCGCCGTCGCGGTCGCAACAATAACAATAACAACAACCGGCAGCAGAACAACAATCGCAGCGGGTTCGATTACAACAACAGCATCGATAACCGGGCGCGCGGCAACGCAGCGCAAATGCTGGAAAAATACAAGAAGCTGGCGCAGGATGCGCAGTTCAATGGCGACCGCGTAAACGCCGAATATCATCTGCAGTTCGCCGACCATTATTTCCGCGTCCTCGCCGATTTCCGCAGCCGTCAGGAAGCGCGTAACGAACAGCGGGGCGAACGTCGCCCCCGCGAAGATCGTGACGACTGGCAGAATGACGATCGTTCGCAGGGCTTTTACGAGCAGGGTTCGAACGAAGGCGCTGAATCCGAGTCGGAAACCACAGACGATTCCGCCAGCAATGATCGGGACGATCGCCAGCCGCAGCGAACGACTAGTAACGAAGACCGCCGTCCGCGACACAATGATCGGCCAGAACGCTCTGGTAACGAACGCTCAGGCAACGAACGTAGTGGTAACCGCGCCCCACGTCGTCACCATAGCGAAGAAGCCGACGATGCGCCTGCAAGCCTCGATCTGGCGGTACTTCCACCCTCGATTGCGCTTGCCAGTAACGACGACGTCGAGGCTGAATCCCCCAAGCCGGCCCGTAAGCCACGCGCGCGTCGACCAAAGTCGGCGAATGACGAGGACGTTGTGACCGCAGCGGAATAAGCTTCGGAAATAACGTACCGGTTCCATTAATGTTGTGGCAATGAGCGCCAAACTAATCCATCCCATGTAATATTGTTACAGGGGAGAACTGCCATGCGTCGTTTGCTGCTACTCGGGTTAGGAGGAGCACTCGCGGTTCCAGTTCTTGCCCAGACCACCGCGCCCACCAGCGTTGCCGTCCCGGGCGAAGCCACCGCGCAAGGCGATATTGCGGTGACCATCTACCAGAATGGCCAGAGCCTGGTGCAGGACACAAGGCGGATAAACCTACCCGGCGGGCGTTCCAAGCAGGAGTTTCCCGACGTCTCCGCGCAAATCCGCGCCGAGACTGTGACGCTCACCGGCCCCGGCATCGGCATCGTCGAGCAGAATTTCGATTATGACCTGCTGACGCCCGCCAAGCTGATGGAAAAGGCGGTCGGGCAGACCATTACCCTGCTGCGTACCAACCCCGCGACCGGCGCAGAAACGCGGGTGCGTGCCAAGGTGCTCGCCGCCAATGGCGGAGTTGTCCTGCAGATTGGCGATACCATTGAGGTGCTGCGCGACGACGGCCTGCCGGTACGCGTCATTTTCGACAAGGTACCGCCGAACCTGCGCGCACGCCCGACGCTTTCGGTGACGTTGGAATCGAAGGGCGGCGTGACGCCGACGACGCTGACATATCTGACCCCCGGCCTTGGCTGGACATCGGATTATGTCACTTTGTTCGACGATGCCAAGCAGACCATCGATGTGCAGGGCTGGGTCACGCTGACCAACAATACCGGCACCGATTATACCAACGCGGATGTGCTGCTAGTGGCAGGTAACCCCAATCAGGGCGGTGGACGGCGCAGCTTCCAGACGCCGTATAACCCCTCAACTGGCACTATTGACGAGGCCGGGACCGAGAGCAACGACCG
>JANLSY010000349.1:0-4240 GCA_031362665.1 Sphingomonadales bacterium | reverse complement strand
CATTCATGGGAAAAGGCGAAGCGCCCGCTGCCCGAAAAGCATTCGAGCGGGCGACGTTTTTGGCACCCGGCAAGTCAGAGTTATTGAACAACCATGCGCTCGCCGCGTTGCAAGACGGAGAGCTAGAGTTAGCCATGCGTGAACTGAACGATGCCGTCGGCATTGCTCCTGGCAACCGTTTGATTTTGGCCAACAGGGATTTTGTTGCAGGAATGATGGGAATGACACCGGAACGCGGTAACGATGACAGTGACGCTGATTGGAGTGCGCGGTTAGTACATTTTGCGAGAGGCGCAAAGGCGGCATCGCGGGCGCCGCAAGCCACCGCACTTTTTTCGCGCGCAATGCTGACACTCGACCATTTTGACGAATCGGTCTGGTCGGAAATTGCTAAGTCAAATGTTGGCAGGCCCTAATGGAGTCTGGATATATCGTAAGCGCAATCTGGATTGTAACGCTAATCGCCGCTGGAATATCTGACCTGCGTTCGTTCCGCATACCAAATATTCTGCCGGCGATCCTGATATTGCTTTTTGGCCTAGCGCAGGGCCTGGCGGGGTTTTCCGACCTATTGTGGCCCAATGTGTTCCATTTTTTATTAGCGTTAGTGATAGGCATGGGGCTGTTCAGCCAAGGCTGGATCGGTGGTGGGGATGCGAAGCTTTATGCGGCGGTTGCACTATGGTTCAATTGGGCTGGTGCCGTTGCATTGATATTCATGACGACAATGTCGGGATTGATACTGGCGGCGATCTTTGTCGGTGCCCGGATGGCTGGTCTTCGCAAAAATGTCCCTAAGGAAGATCGCAGAATTCCCTATGGCGTAGCGATCGCCATAGGCGCGATATCAACTGCTGCCTGGGTTGGCTGGGGCAAGGTGTTCCCTGGCCTCAGTTAAATGCTCGCGGCTTTTTGTTAGCGCGCATGCCCTCGCGGTTGACGATCAGTTCTGCCCGCGACGCAACGCCAAGTTTACGGTAAATACTGTTGAGATGTATTTTGACGGTCCCCTCGGTCAAATTACATCGGTCTGCAATTTGCCGATTACGAAGGCCAAGGCATACCAGATCGACAATTTCATGTTCCCTCTTGGTGAGCAGGTCGTCTGACCGGACAGATCCGCTGGGCCTTTCGATAGAATATTGCAATGCCGGCTCGGTAACACCGCTTTCAAACCACTTACCACCAGCCAATACCGCATTAATGCCTTCGATGATGATATCCGGGTCAGAGTCTTTTAGCGCAATGCCTTTGATACCCAGGCGCATCGCTTCGATGGTTTGTTCCGGGTCGATATGGACAGTCAGGAACATCGCCGGCACGTTTGGATAATGCAAACGAAGGTAGCGCAATACCCTCAAGCCGCCGCCGCCGTGCATGGTCACATCCAGCATAGCCAAATCAGGTCTCGCGACGTCAATCTTGGTAATCGCCTCATCGACCGACAGCGCGGTGTCGACTTCGAATTCATTGGTGTCGCCCAGATATTGACTAAATCCGTGCAAGAAAAACGGATGATCGTCGACTACCAAAATGCTATGCATTATCCACCTGCTGCATGGGAATACGGATCGACAACAGCGTTCCTTTCCCAAGCCCCTCCGCATATGCCTCACCATTCACGAGTCTCAATCGATCGCGCAGCGAAGCAGATTTCAATGTTAATGCAGGTTTTTCAAATCCCTGCGCCCCCTCCAATGGCGGGTTCAAATCCGTAACCGCCATCATGAGCGCATCTTGCTTGAGCGATAGCGATACTGTCAAGGATTTGCTGCCGGCATGGCGGACAGCATTGGCAATGACCTCACGCAACAGATGCTCGATATTGAACGAGGATTCAGTATCGACCGGCATGGCGGGCTCGTCGGACTGCAGAGTGACGCTGATATTCCATTGCAGTGAAATGCTCCGAACGCAGATATCAAGCTGCGATACCAAGTTGACCGTGTGATCCGCACTTTCGCTATTCTCGAGAAACCCTCTCAAACGGGACTGCTCGAGAGTTACGATATCGACTGTTTTTCTTATTTCCAGTTCCACCGGCGTTTTCACCACATCCTTGCGTTTGGCGAGAAGCAACAGACGCATACGGAGTGCTGCAAGCGATTGCAGCACTCCATCGTGCAGGTCGCGACGTGCGACGTCATGTGCATCTCCAATAAAGTTGCGCTCTGCGGTCGCAATTCGGCTTAGAAAATCCGTCATCTCTGTGACGTGGCGGCCGAGCAAAAATGCCTCGGCAATTTTCACGGCATCAACCGGCCTCTCCACGGCGCATATGACGCCGCCATGCGAGCGGTCGATTTGCATGGTTTGCACAAGTGCAGCTCGGATATTGGCGCGATGCAATACACGTGCAATACGCTGTTCGTTTTCATCGAATGCTCTGAATGTTCGGGCGCCGGGCGGAACCACTTGGCTGAGCTCGCAGTCGAAAAGGCTGCAGCCTGCGGGTAGCGCGAGAAAGCCGGCCATTAATTCTTTACGCTCCTGCTCCGCCATCCATTCCGGTATGTTTCGGTGAAAATAGCGACTCGTGGCATTTTGCGCAGGCGCATTCATCAGGCATGCGGCCTTTAACGGCGCGAACAGTGATGCCATCGCGCCGGTCCATATCTGCAAATCAAATTCAAACGACCGCTCGAGAGAAAGCATCCGGAGTGACGAAAAATCACTTCGGAACTTTTCAATCAGATATCTGCGATTCCCCCAAAGGATCAGCGAGAAAATTGCAACGATCTGAAGCGATGCGGTAATCGTTTCCGTTATGCCAGAGCGGAACGGAACAGGCTGCAACGAAGTAGCGCCGACCAATAAAGCCAGATCGCGGAGGACCAACGCCACCGGCGCAATTGCAAATACTGCCAACACAAGCGCTCTTCCGACACGCAATCCCATCGCAAACACCGTCACGCAAAGTGCAAATGCAATTGTAGCCCCCTCATCGCCGCGCAGCATCGCCATCGACATTATGGCCAGCATTGAATCGACGGCCACAACGAAACGGCACATTCCGATTTGTAAAGGTTGGCCCGCAACAGCTCCAACTGTTGTCGCAGCCATCCAGCTTATCCAAGCGTAGAACAGCATCTGCAAAGGCGTATGAAAAGGCAAACGTAAATCGACAGATGAAAGGATAGTGAAAACCAATCCGCACATCAGGATTCTAGCAAGCGGCACCATCCAGAAAACCGCCCGCCCCGACGCAGTGCTTAACCAGCGGCTGAAGCTCTTGTCATTCACGTTCACGGCAATCCTTTTCACACATCTATAAATATATAACCTTAGTTTAATAATTTCGTAAATGTTGGTAAAACCTGGTTAACAAGCTTGCGAATCTATTTCGGATGGTGGTTACTAGCGCGGTAACGAATCGGTTTCACCATTCTAGGGTCGCCCACTGGAATGGCAAACCTGCTCACCTGAAGATTCAGGGGGGCGGATTTGCACATGAGGGATCAAGGGCGCCATGTTTAACTTCGATAGTCTGACCGTCAGGCCTTGTCTTTGCGTCGAAGCGTTTGCGTCGACCCCTCTGCCGTGTGGCAGTTTCTCCTCAATTTCAGCCATTTATTGCGCGGGCCAAGCGGTACCGACGCGTCATTTTGCATAGGAACGCATCATGGACTTCAAGAATAGCGACATCACCAGCGGCCCGGTCATTACCGACCTTAGCGGAGCAGATGCAGCAGTAGCGCTCGAAGCAGCGGCAACGCTCGCGGTCGCCATGCAGGCGGGCAACATCCTGCCGCTGACTGCCGATGGCCAACTGGTTCTGCCGGCGGGCGTTGGTCTTGACGATATCAAGGTTGTCGGTCGTGATCTGGTGATCCAGATGCCCGATGGCACGCAAATGGTTGTTCCTGATGGTGCAATTTTTGTTCCAGAAATCGTCGTCGATGGCGTGGCGGTTCCTCCGCTCAACATCGCGGCGCTGCTGATCGGGCAGGAGCCTCAGCCGGCTGCGGGACGTGCGCAAAGCTCGGGCGGGAACTTTGCCGATCCGGTTGGTGATATTGGCGATCCATTCGGGCTCGGCGACCTTCTGCCCCCGACGCAACTTGCGTTTCCGGGGCCAGAAGAGCGTGAAATCATTCCAGGTTTGGTCGACAAAGAGCCAACGATAATCATCATCACGCCCGACCAGCCTGCAGGTTCGGTTAGCGCGACTGAATCCGTCAACGAAGCTGCCTTGCCTGCAAGAGGCCTCGAACCGGCAGGCTCGAATGAATCTTCCAAC
>JANLSY010000340.1:0-10097 GCA_031362665.1 Sphingomonadales bacterium | reverse complement strand
CAGTCGCACTCGATTTGGGCTTTTTTCAGATCCGCTGGTATTCGTTGAGCTATCTGGCGACAATCCTGCTCGGTTATTGGTTTCTCACAAAATTGCTCAAGCGTCCTGGCGCACCAATGTCACGGGAACATGCCGACGATCTTATCCTTTATATGACGTTGGGTATCATATTAGGCGGACGTATCGGCTATATCCTGTTTTACGATCAAAGCCTGCTTGCGCTAGATCGCTTCTACAAGCTCTGGGAGGGCGGTATGTCGCTGCATGGCGGTACGCTGGGTGTATTGTTCGCGCTTTGGCTTTTCACGCGCAACCATAAACTCTCTTATCTGCGTGTTTGCGACTATATCGCGGTTTGTGTGCCTTTCGGTACATTTCTCATCCGGCTCGCCAATTTCGTGAATGGAGAGCTTTGGGGCAAAGTAACCGACGTCCCATGGGCGATGGTTTTTCCCGCCGCCGACGAATATCCGCGCCATCCCAGCCAGTTGTACGAGGCGGGTCTTGAAGGCCTGTTGATGGCCGCGATATTGTGGCCGCTGTTCTGGAAAACCGACGCGCGTTACAAACCCGGATTGCTTACCGGTGTGGCGGCGTTGATTTACGGAATTGCCCGTTTCAGTGTCGAGTTTGTCCGCGAACCCGATCAACAATTGCGGTGGCTTCCCGAAATGACCGGCCTCAGCATGGGGCAGTGGTTGACGATACCGTTTATCATATTGGGTTTGTGGCTGGTGTTCACCGCTGCATCGCGCAGACAGCGGGTCGAACCGGTTGCCGGGAACAGCAGTGTCGCCTGACACGGGACAACTCGCGCTTCGGCTAGCCAAGCAAATCGAGGGCTCTGGGCCGATTAGCGTTGCCGAGTATATGCGCGCTGCCAACATCGAATATTATGGCAGCCGCGATCCGTTCGGCGTTGACGGCGACTTCATCACCGCACCCGAAATCAGCCAGATGTTCGGCGAGTTGGTCGGCATGTGGCTCACCGACATCTGGATGCGGCATGCGCGACCCAGCGCGTGCCATTATGTCGAACTCGGACCGGGACGCGGCACATTGGCCGCCGACGCGCTGCGTGCGATGGCGCAATTTGATTTTTCTCCGGATGTGCATTTTGTAGAAACCAGTGAACCTCTCCGCGCGAAGCAAACAGAGAATGTCGCGGCTGCACAATTTCACGATAATATCGCCACATTACCGACCGACGGCCCTTTGCTGGTTGTCGCTAACGAGTTTTTCGACGCACTGCCGGTGCGGCAACTGATCCTGACACATGCGGGCTGGCGCGAGCGCGTCGTCGTGCGCGACCGGGGGACGAAGTTTGCGGCAATGCCAGGATCGTCAGCGATGGATGCCGCCGTTCCCGAAGCATTCCGCAATTCACCGGTTGGTAGCATCGTCGAATCTGCGCCAGATTCCGCGGGCGTGATGTATGAACTCGCTCACCGTATCGCGCAGCAGGGCGGCCTAATGCTGATTATCGATTATGGCTATGTTCAGCCGGGGTTGGGAAGCACTTTACAGGCGGTCAAGGGTCACGCCTCGGCTGACCCCTTCCTCGAACCCGGCACTTGCGATTTGACGGCGCATGTGAATTTCCTCGAACTCTGTAATATGGCGCGGATGCGCGAATTGAGCGTTGCCGGCCCGACGGCTCAGGGCGTCTGGCTTTCGGCGCTGGGCATCCAGCAGCGCGCGGCGATGTTGGCGGAAGCTTCGCCAGAGCGCACCGATGAAATTTATGCGGCGCGCGACCGGCTGGTCAAAGCCGACGAGATGGGAACCTTGTTCAAGGTGTTGGCGGTGTATTCGCCTGATTGGCCGGTGCCTGAAGGTTTCGGCACACCGATAGCCTAAAACCGGCTTTAGCCGATCCAGTCGCTGACTTGGGCTGCCACATCATTTGCCGCTTGGTTGAGCGCGCTACCCGTCGGGCCCGGCTCAACTGCAGACACCGGACGACGGGCCTCGAACCGCTTTTTCTCGACCGTTAGGCCACGAACCAGCCGCACGGCGTCAAAGACGACAACTGCTTCCGACGATGATGCGTCCACACCAAATTCGAGAAGACTACCAGACAGATATTGCGTTGCCTTGCCGCCTGCATCGGTTTCGTTCAGCACCAACCGCCCGGTTTTGGCAGCGATGGTTTCCATCAGCAGTAGCTGCATCAGCCGTGACGGTTTGTCGGCCCAGACGGCATCTTTGAGATAGGCGATGCTGCTGTCGTCGATCTGTACCGGCACCCGGTTTGAATCGAGCTTTCGCGGGGCTTCGGGAAGCAGCACGATAAGCGCCTCATTTGATGCGCCTCTTTTTGCGGTTCCGTTGGCAACGCTGTTCGCCGCAGTCAGCACAAGCAGGGAAGGCGGCGCCTTGCCACCGAAACTGACACAAGCTCCAAGGCTCAGCATTATTGCACCCGCCAGCATTGCATTTCTGATGTTTTTCATGATCAATTCCGTTTCCCGGGCTTGTAATCGGGCAGGGCGGGCGCGCTGACCACGCCACCGAGGCCATTCTGGTCGACGCGCTCGGTGACCGATTTCAGCGATACCGAAAGTTCACGCAAATCGCGCGCGAGTTGGGTCACTTCGGGCAATGTCTGCGTATTCAGCGTCTCGATTGCCGGATTGGCGTTGCTCAGCGTTGTTTCGAGCGCCGCCAGACTGCCATTGGCGGATTTGAGCGTCTTGCGCAGTTCGGCCATCATCGGTCGGCCATCGGTATCCAAAAGCTGGCTGGTCGAACCCGAAAGTGCCGCAATGCCATCCGCCGCTGCCCCCGCCTTTTCGAGCGTGATCCGCGTCTGCTTGATAGCGGCCTGTAATTCGGGTCCCTGTTGCGCGACCGAGCCCGAAATGCTCTCAACATTGTCGAGGATTTGCTCGATCGAAGCTTGGTTCTTGTCCGACAGTATGTTGGTTAGCCGTTCGGTCAACGTCGACAGTCGTTCCAACAAAAGCGGTGCGTTATTGAGCAGTTCACCAAGCGCGCCGGGCTTTGTAGGAATGACGGGGACGCCGGTCGGGCAGGCGGATTTCGGGTTCTCTGCAGGGCAACGCAATGGCGGCGCTCCCTTAACCGCGCCGTCCAACTGAATTTCGGATACGCCGGTAAATCCCACGCCGTTAATTGTCGCTGTTGTCCCTAGTAGAATTGGCACGGCTTCTTTGATTTTGATCCGTACGCGGACGAAATCGGGGTCTGGTTCCCATAATTCGATACTATCGATCTCGCCAACCGGAACGCCCGAAAACGATACGCCTGAACCTTTGGCAAGGCCGTTTACCGATTGCTGGAAGAAAATGTCATATTCCTTTTTGGTGCCTTCGCCGGCTCGCGACAGCCAGATGACGAACGCCGCGAGCAGAGCCAGCAGCAAAAGCGTAATCGCGCCGACCATGACATAATTGGACTTTGTTTCCATCGCCTTGCCTTATGCCCTTCCTACCAGCGCATTGTCCACGACCGATTTGTCGAGCTTCGGTTTGGCGTGCCCGCGTCGTGCCGCCCGCCCGCGAGGTCCGCTGAAATATTCCTTGATCCATGGATGGTCGGTTGCAAGCAGATCCTCGATCGGTCCGACCGCTATGACCTTATGGTCGGCGAGCACAGCCACGCGGTCGCAAATCGCGTACAGCGTATCGAGATCGTGGGTGATCAGGAAAACCGTCAGACCAAGCGTTTCCTTCAGCTCGCGGGTCAGATTGTCGAAATTGGCCGCGCCAATCGGGTCAAGCCCCGCTGTTGGTTCGTCGAGGAATAGCAATTCCGGATCCATTGCCAGCGCGCGCGCCAACCCCGCTCTTTTGCGCATCCCGCCCGAAAGTTCGGACGGATATTTGTGCACTGCCTCCGGAGGAAGCCCGCTCAAATGAATTTTATAGCGGGCGATTTCGTCGAGTATTTTCCAGCTAAAATCGGGATAAAACTCGCGTAAAGGTACCTGCACATTTTCAGCAACTGTCAGCGTCGAAAAGAGCGCTCCACCTTGGAACAGCACGCCCCAGCGGCGCCGAACGTCCGTTGCTTCGTCCTCCTCCTTGCCGATCATGCACTCTTCGAAAACACGAACCTCGCCTGAATCGGGCTGTTGCAGTCCGATAATCGAACGCATCAATACCGACTTGCCCGTGCCTGAACCACCGACTACGCCCAAAATCTCGCCGGGGCGCACATCGAGGTCGAGATTTTTGTGAACGACCTGGTCGCCAAAGCTGTTGCACAGGCCGCGAACCGAAATGATGCTGCGCTCCGCCATTTGTCAGTCCCAACCGATGCTGCTGAAGAACACGGCAAAGAATGCATCCAGAACGATAACCAAAAATATCGCCTGAACGACCGCAGCGGTGGTCTTCAAACCAACCTGTTCGGAATTGCCTTCGACTTGCATTCCCTGGAAGCAACCCGCCATCGCAATGATTGCTCCGAAAACTGGCGCTTTGATTAAGCCAATCCATAAATCGGTCATTGGCGTGACTTCGCGCAACCGCTGGACAAATGTGTCAGGTGGTATTTCCAGGACGATCCAGCACAACATTCCCCCACCGATAACGGCCATCAAAGAGGCGTAGATACCGAGTAGTGGCATCATGATGATCGCGGCGATAACCCGTGGGACGACTAGTGCTTCTGCCGGAACGACACCGATAGTGCGCATAGCATCGATTTCTTCGGTTATTTTCATCGTTCCGATCTGCGCGGCAAAAGCCGACCCTGACCGTCCGGCGACCATGATTGCAGTCATCAAAATGCCAAGTTCGCGAAACGTGAGCCGTCCGATGAGGTTGATTGTGAAGACCTCCGCGCCAAATTGCCGTAATTGCACGGCGCCCTGCTGGGCGATGACGATTCCGATGAGAAAGCTCATCAGGCCGACAATGCCGAGTGCGCGCACACCCACCATGTCGAAATGCTGTACGACTGCATGCCAACGGAAGCAGCGCGGATTCAGCATCAGCACAAAGGCTGCCTTCACGACTTGTCCGACAAAACCTAGGAAATGCAAAAGCGTAGTAAACGCCACCACCACTCCACTGCCGACTTCGCCAAGAAAGCGGGCGAGCGCATTTACATGCGGCGCGACGAAGGGTTCGGAATCATCAACGCCGCCTACCGCCTCGATCAGGCGCTTTGCATCATTGTTTGCGCCAACGATCTCAGCCTCAAGGGCGTTTGCGGTCCGATAAA
The DNA here is from genome assembly GCA_031362665.1 of Sphingomonadales bacterium. Classification (GTDB taxonomy): domain Bacteria; phylum Pseudomonadota; class Alphaproteobacteria; order Sphingomonadales; family Sphingomonadaceae; genus Sphingorhabdus_B. The sequence continues at coordinate 4,901 of JANLSY010000340.1, read as the reverse complement.
CCAGCCATGCACCGACCGTGTCGATATGGCCGACGCCAGTAAGGTCGATTTGCTTTACGGGGCCAACCAGCGAGCGCAGGCGCGTATCGAGATCGCCAATTGTCGCGATTAACAGATTTCCGGAAAAGCGTATGACACCCGTGCCGTCGGGCAGTTGCTGTTGCGAGAAATCGGCAGGGTCAGCCATGAATACCTAAGTGGCGGATTATTGGAACTATCACAAGCCTGTAGACTTCTTGTTTGATATTGTGCCTGTAATGTCGCCATCATGAAACCGGGAATCACACTGCTCGCCATCTACGACATGGACAAGACCGTGACCCGGCGTGCGACGTATAACGGGTTCCTCCTGCATATGGCATTCAACAAGTCGCCTTGGCGATTGTTCCTATCGCCGTTGTTGCCGTTCGGTTTGGCGCTGTACTTGGCGAAGATATGGGACCGCGCCCGCCTCAAGCAGTTTTCGCAGATGCTGCTGATCGGCCACCGGGTTCCAATAAATCGATTTGCGAAATATCTCGAAAGCCATGCCGATCTCGTCGTTGGCAAAAACGTCTATCCGCAACTGCTCGCGCGTGTGGCGGAAGAAAAAGCGGCTGGCTACCGGCATGTGATGGCGACCGCGTCTTACCGGCTTTATGTCGAAGCAATTGCTCATCGACTAGGGTTTGATGATGTCATCGCCACCGATCTTGCCACGAACAGCAGCGGCCATGTGCTCGCACGTATTGACGGCCATAATTGCTATGATGCAGCGAAGCTCGAACTCGTTAAACGCTGGATGTCGGCGAACGGGTTGGAGCGCGCGAACTGCCACATCCGTGCTTATTCGGACCATGTCTCCGACGCTCCATTATTGGCTTACGCAGATGAGGCTTTCGCCACCAACCCGCATCAGCCGCTCGCCGATATGGCAAAAGCGAACGGCTGGCAAACACTCGACTGGCGTTAAACGGCCGCGAGCGCCTGTTCGAAATCGGCGATTAGGTCGTCGGGGTCCTCGATCCCAATCGAAATACGCACCAGATTATCGGTGATGCCCAGCGCGTCCTTGCGTTCCTGCGGCACCGACAGATGCGTCATTGCGGCAGGGTGGCTGGCAAGTGTTTCGGTGCCACCAAGGCTAACCGCGAGCTTGGCGATTTTCAGCGCGTCAAGGAATCGGAAGCTTTCGGTTTCACCGCCCTTTATGAATACCGAGAAGGTCGAGCCCGCGCCGGTGCAATGGCGATTGTAAATGTCCTGCTGGCGAGGATCGTGGATATCGCCAAGATAGCCGAGGCCTTCAACTTTTGGATGCGCTTTCAGAAAAGCGCAGACCTTCTCCGCATTTTCGCCCGCGCGCGTCATACGCAGTTCCAGTGTTTCGAGGCTGCGCAGCAACATCCACGCGGTGTTCGGGTCGCAGATCGTACCAATGACGTTGCGCATCGGGCGGATGATGTCGATCAACGGCTGGTCTCCGCATACGCCGCCCGCGACGAGGTCCGAATGCCCGCCGGCATATTTGGTGAGGCTATAAATGACCAGTTCCGCACCCTGCTTGATTGGCTGCTGCCACAACGGTCCAAGGAAGGTGTTGTCGATGGCGATAGCCGGTTTCTGTTCGCCAGCGAAGGCAGCATCGCGCGCCGCGTGCACAGCCTCGACATCGACCAAGGCGTTGGTCGGATTTGCCGGGCTTTCTAGATAAACGAGCGCCACTTTGCCCGCGGTCTCTTCGGCTTTGGCTTTGGCGCGTTCCAGAACCGCGTCGATTTCTTCGCGCGTTGCGCCTGCCGGAAAATCGAAATAGTGGACGCCGAAGCGCAACAATATCCGCGCAATCAGGGTTTCGGTTGCCGCATAGAGCGGCCCCGAATGCACGATCACATCATTCTGGCTGACCAGCGCCAGCAGCAGAGTGGAAATTGCGGACATGCCACTGGAGAAAACCAAAGCATCATCGGCGCCATCCCATACGGCAAGCCGGTCTTCCAGAATTTCCTGATTGGGTCCGTTAAAGCGCCCGTATACCAGTCCCTCCGCTGGGCCTGTTCGCTTGCCGGTGATGTGCTCGAAAAATGTCTTGCCTGCCTGTGCGCTTTCAAAGGCGAAAGTAGACGTCAAAAAAATCGGCGGCTTCAACGCACCCTCGGACAAGGTCGGATCATAGCCATGCCCCATCATCAGCGTCGAAGGCTTTAACGCGCGTCCACCGATGGTCTCGACATGCGGTTTCGGTTTGTAGCGAACGGGGGTGGGGGCGTCGGTCATGGGAATCTCCTATTCCGCGCGTCATAACATTATTCGTTACAATTGAAACTAAATTACGCGCCGCCGATCTGGCCTACAAGCCAAATCACGCCGACAATCAGCGGTATCCCCGCCAGGTCGATCAGGAATCCGGCCCTTACCATTTTGGGCATTGCGATATGGCCCGTAGCCCATGCAATCGCGTTTGGTCCCGTGCCTGATGGCATCATGAAGCCCCAGCTTGCCGCCATCGACGCGGCCATCGCCATCAGCCACGGGTCTGCGCCGGTCGCCGACACCAGCCCCGCAACCACCGGCAACACGCCGCTCGCTGTTGCGACATTACTGGCAAATTCGGTGATGAGGATGACTAAAGCCGTCAGCGCTATCGCGATAATGATCGGATGCACCACTGCCAGCGGTTTAAGCACCTCGCCCAGCCATGCCGCAAGTCCAGACTCGGTAATGCCCGCCGCCAGCGCAAGCCCGCCGCCGAACATCATGATCACGCCCCAAGGGGCGCGGTCTGCCTCTTTCCAGATCAATAAAGAACGCCCCGTGCCGTCGGGCACTAAAAACAGCAACAGCGACGCGGCAATGGCGATGCTTCCGTCAGTAATGCCGCCTTTGGGCAATAATGGTTCGATCAATGGTTGCGCAATCCATGCGGATATGACCAGCAAGATAATCGGCACCAGCCGCCGTTCGGCGATGGACATCGGATGGGAGTTGCCAATGGCGATGCGCGCGGCATTCAGGTCGAAACTGCCCGCCGAAACCTTTTGCACGCGCATCAGGATAAAGGCGCAGAGCGGCACGCCGATGATGACGATGGGCATGCCATAAACCATCCAAGTAACAAAGCTGATGTGGATGCCCAACTGCTTCTCGACCAAGCCCACGGCAATGGCGTTGGTTGGCGAACCGACTATCGTTCCGAGGCCGCCAATAGTTGCGGCAAAGGCAACGCCCATGATGAGCGCACCGGGCAGGCCATCGGTTTCACCTTCTTTGACCCCGCCTGCCGCCAGCACTGCAACCGCAATCGGCACCATGATAAGCGCAATAGACGTATTCGACATGATCGTACTGAGCAGCGCAGTCGACCCCATGAAGGCGATCATCAACCCTCGGACGCTATTGCCCGACCTGCTGAGTATCGCCAAAGCCACCCGGCGGTGCATGCCGGTCCGCTCTATGGTCAGCGCTAGAAATGCACCACCCAAGATCAGGAAAAGAATCGGTGAGTAATATTCCTTCGCGACATCCTGCGCGGTCATGACGCTCATCAAGGGTAGCGCCAGAAAAGGCAGCAGCGCCGTAACGGTGAGTGGCAGCGCCTGCGTCATCCACCATGTCGCCATCAATATGGTGAGCGCGGCGACATGCCATGCGGACGCCTCCATTCCGGCAGGTGCCGGCGAAATCAGCATGGCCGCAAAGACTGCTAGCCCGCCCCAAAATCCGACCCGCGCTCCGTTCATGCAGGCAAGCCGATCAGCGAAATTTGCCGTCCATATCCGGGTTCACCCAAATGACAGCTCCGCCGATAGCTGAAAAAGCGGTCGGGGTGGCTATACGTGTCCTCGCTGAGACATTCGACCTTGCCTAAGCCAGCGGCTGCCAACCGAGCAGCGACATAACCCTCGATATCGAACTGGTAATGCCCCGCTTTACCGTCGGCGAAAAAGCGTTCGTTCGGAGCGGCATCATCGACAAAGCGCTGAAAAAAGCCCTCATCCACTTCATAGCTTTTCTGGGCGATGCAAGGACCGATGGCGCATGTTATACGGGAGCGGTCGGCACCGAGCGCTTCCATCGCGCTGATCGTATTTTCCGTGACCCCGCTGATTGCGCCTTTCCAACCGGCATGTGCTGCGCCAATCACGCGGGCTTGAGTGTCCGCAAACAAGACCGGCACGCAATCGGCGGTGACGATACCGAGCAGGATGCCGGGACGACTGGTGACCATCGCGTCGCCTTTTGGAGGATCCTCCTCATCACCCGGGGCTATAATGGTGACGACATCAGGGGAATGGAACTGATAAACACGCGCCAAGGCGGATCGCGGTAGTACTGCATCGACCGCTCGGCGGCGGTTTTCGATGACTGCCTCGCGCTCGTCGTCCGATCCTAGGCCCACATTCAGCCCTGCATAAATTCCGGTCGATACACCGCCGATACGGCCCAGAAAGCCATGCGGGATGTCGCGCAGCGAGTTAGCCTTGATAACTTCGACCGTCATTCGCTCGGCTCCTCCCATATCGCGCTTAATTGCAACTGCCGCGCTTGACGGCAAGCCATTACATTGCGAACCAGCCGAGATGACTGGTCATATGCTGATTTTCGGAATGGGGTATACCGCTTCACGGCTGGCAGAGACATTGTGTGGCCAAGGATGGCAGGTCACCGGCACCCGCCGGATGAGCGGCGGCGATGCGGTAGCGTTCGATGACCGTCATGCGGTCCTCAATGCGCTCGATAGCGCCACGCACATATTGTCGAGCGTGCCGCCACTCGCCGAGGGCGGCGATCCCGTGTTGATGGCCTATGGTGACGCACTGGTCGCGAGCAAGGTGGCCTGGATGGGCTATCTGTCGTCAACAGGCGTATATGGCGATACCGGCGGCGCCTGGGTCGATGAGAGTGCGCCAGTCGGAGAAGGG